>DATEHC010000033.1:0-6882 GCA_035279785.1 Candidatus Dormiibacterota bacterium | reverse complement strand
CAGCCGACGCCCTTCAAGTGGACGTTCCACTACTGCTTCGGCGTCTTCCAGTTCTTCCTCGCCTACACGCACCTGTGGCCGCAGGTGCAGACCAACAAGAAGGTCGGCGTGATGTGGCCGAACGACGCGGACGGCAACGCGATTCGTGGCGCGCTCGGTCCGCTGCTCAAGAGCGCCGGCTACACGATCGTCGACCCGGGCGCGTACGAAGACGGGACCAACGACTACAGCGCGCAGATCCAGAAGTTCATCGCCGAGGACTGTCAGATCTTCAACACCTTCCCGATCCCACCCGACTTCGCGACGTTCTGGCAGCAGGCCGCGCAGCAGGGTTACACGAAGCACGTGAAGATCGGCCAGATCGCAAAGACGGGCCTTTTCCCGTCCCAGGTCACGTCGCTCGGGGCCATCGGCAACAAGCTCGCGTCCGGCGTGTACTGGGCGCCGACGTGGCCGTACAAGTCGTCGCTCACGGGCATGACGAGCAAGCAGCTCGGCGACGGCTACGAGTCGGCGACCGGCAAGCAGTGGAACCAGCAGCTCGGAGCGAGCATGTCGCTGTTCGACGTCGCCGCCGCGGTGCTGAAAGCGAGCGGCGACCCGAAGAGCAAGCAGAAGATCGTCGACGCGATGAAGACGCTCACGGTCGAAACCCCGGTCGGCAACCTCGACTGGACCAAGAACCCCAACTTCGGACCGGGCACGTCGCCGGTTTCGGGAGTCGTGAGCACGCCGATCATCGGCGGTCAGTGGAAGCAGGGCGTGTCCAAGTGGCCGATCGACTTCGCGATCTGCGAGAACGCGGCCGACCCCAACGTGCCGATCGCCTCAACGCTGCAGTCCTATACCTAGCAACGCGGATTCCGTCCTGGTCGCATCGGACATCCGGAAGCGCTTCGGCGCGCTCGCCGTGCTCGACGGTGTGAGCCTCCGCCTCGGGGCGGGCGAGGCCGTCGGCGTCGTCGGTCCGAACGGCGCGGGCAAGACCACGATGCTCAGCGTCCTCGCCGGCTCGCTGTCGCCGGACCAGGGAACGATCGTCTTCCGCGACCGAGACGTTACGTCGCGCGGCGCGGCCGACCGCTGCAAGATGGGCATCGCTCGCACGCACCAGGTGCCGCGGCCCTTCGGCGCCATGACCGTTTTCGAGAACGTGCTCGTGGCCGCGACCGCCGGCGCCGGCAAGCGCGGCGGGGAGGCGTACGACCTCTGCCTGGCCGTCCTCGACCAGACGGCGCTCACCGCGCACGCCAACCGGCGCGCCGAGAGCCTTGGCCTCCTCCAGCGCAAGCGACTGGAGCTTGCGCGAGCGCTCGCCGTCCAACCCGCGGTGCTGCTCCTGGACGAGATCGGCGGCGGTCTGACGGACGCGGAGTCGGAGGCTCTGGTCGCCACGGTGTCGAGCCTGCGCGACCGCGGCATCGCGGTCCTGTGGATCGAGCACATCGTGCACGTCCTGATGCAGGTGGTCAGCCGGCTCGTCTGCATGGACGAAGGCCGGATCATCGCGGAAGGCGCGCCGGAAGACGTGGTGGCTCAGGCGGCCGTGGTCGACGCTTATCTCGGCGGACAGGCGTGAGCCTGCTCCAGGTCGAGTCCCTCGACTGCCGCTACGGCCTCCTGCAGGCGGTGCGCGCCGTGTCGCTCGAGGTCGCGCAGGGCGAGACCCTCGCGCTGATCGGCGCGAACGGCGCCGGCAAGACGACGCTGCTGCGCTCGATCGCGGGCGCTCACCGGCCTCACGGAGGCCGCGTGCTCTTCGACGGCATCGACGTCACCGCAATGCCGGCGCACTCGCGGGTGGCCCGCGGCATCGCCCTCGTGCCCGAGGGAAGGCGCCTCTTCGGCGGCCTGACCGTCGAGGAAAACCTCAAGGTCGTCGCGCGCAAGCGCCCGGGGCGCTGGAACGTCCAGTCCGTGCTCGACGTGTTTCCGCTGCTTCAACCGCGGCTGCATTCGTTGGCCGCGAACCTGTCAGGAGGCGAGCAGCAGGCGGTCGCGATCGGCCGCGCGCTGATGAGCAATCCCCGACTCCTTCTCCTCGATGAGGTCTCGCTGGGTCTGGCGCCCGTGGTGGTCGAGTCGGTCTACCGCTCGCTGCAGGGCATCATCGCGGAGGGCGCCACGGTCGTCCTCGTCGAGCAGGACCTGACCCGCGCCCTCAAGGTCGCCGATCGCGTGGTGTGCCTGCTCGAAGGTCGAGTCGTGCTCGAGGGTGCGGCGAAGTCGCTCGACCGCGACGCCGTCGTCCAGGCCTACTTCGGTCTGAGGCGTTCCGCATGAGCGTCCTCAATGCAATTCTTCAGGGAATTTTTCTCGGCGCTTTCTACGCGGTCCTCGCGTGCGGCCTCTCGATCATGTTCGGCGTCATGCGCATCATCAACCTTGCGCATGGCGACATCGCAGTGCTGGGTGCGTACCTCACATTCGTCATCGTCGATCGCCTGGGTGTCTCGCCGTTCATCGCATTTCTTGTAGCGCTGCCGGTGATGATCGCCCTCGGCTACGTCCTGCAGCTGACCGTCCTTCAGCGCAGCCTGAGGTCGGGGATACTCACGCCGCTGCTCGCGACGTTCGGCCTGTCGATCGTCATCCAGAACCTGCTGCTCATCGTCTTTTCGCCGGACGTGCACTCACTGGGCCGGAGCGCGGGGACTGTGACGACCGCGAGCTGGCAGGTGGCGAGCGGCCTGTCGATCTCGGCGCTTGGGATCGTCGTCCTCGTCGTCGCGGTGCTCGTGTTCGGTTCGCTGCATGTCTTTCTCTCGCGCACGCGGCTGGGCTGGATGATGCGCGCGACTGCCGAAGATTCCGACGCGGCGGAGTTGGTCGGCGTGGACAGCCGCGGTACCTACGCCTGGGCGACCGCTCTCGCGGTCGCGATCGCGGCGCTCGGCGGCTTGTTCCTCGGCATCCGCTCGGTCTTCGACCCTGTCAGCGGCCCGACGCAGCTGATCTTCGCGTTCGAGGCCGTGGTGATCGGCGGCATGGGCTCGCTGTGGGGCACGCTGCTGGGAGGCAT
Organism: Candidatus Dormiibacterota bacterium; assembly: GCA_035279785.1. GTDB lineage: Bacteria > Chloroflexota > Dormibacteria > Dormibacterales > Dormibacteraceae > 40CM-4-65-16. The sequence continues at coordinate 3,860 of DATEHC010000033.1, read as the reverse complement.
CGCGCTCGGCGTCGCCCAGACGCTCGGAGCGCAGATCCATCCGCAGTTCTCGGTGATGGCGGGGCACCTGCTTTTCCTCGTCGTCCTCATCGCCCGCTACGGCGGCGGACGGACCGTCCTACGGGTCGTGGCGCGGTGAAGGTCGCGCGCTGGACCCGGACTTCCGCACTGTTCACCGGCGGCACGGGCGTGGTTGCCCTGCTTCTCGCGTCGGTCCCGCTCGTCTTCGACCCGGACGTGGTACAGAAGCTGACCACGCTGCTGATCCTCGTCCTGCTCGGCGCGATGTGGAACGCGCTGGCGGGCTACGGTGGCCTGCTGTCGGTAGGGCAGCAGGCCTTCATCGGCATCGGCGCCTACGGAACGGTGTTCTTCGCCAACCTCGGCATCACTCCTTACGTTGCGATGCTGCTCGCGACGTTGGTGGCCGGCGCGATCTCACTGCCCATCTCGCTTTTCGCGCTGCGCCTGCGCGCGGCGCAGTTCGCGATTGGGATGTGGGTCATCGCCGAGGTCGCGTCACTACTCGTCCGCCTCGACCGCAACCTGGGAGCGGGCACCGGGATCTCGCTCATCCAGCTCGACCAGTTCGACCCCAACTTCCGCCAGGCCTACACGTTCTGGCTCGCGCTGGCTTTCACGATCGTCTTCATGGCGGCGCTGTTCTTCCTTCTGCGCTCGCCGCTGGGCGCGTCGCTGCAGGCGATCCGCGACGACGAAGAGGCCGCGCGGTCGCTCGGCGTGCGCGTCGCCGCCCGCAAGCGGCTTCTCTTCGTGCTGGCGGGATTCGGCTGCGGAGCGGCCGGCGTGCTGATCGCCGCCAACACCCTGTTCATCGAGCCAGGCTCCGTCTTCAGCGTGCAGTGGTCCGCGTACATGATCTTCATTGTTCTGGTCGGCGGCCTCGGCACGTTCGAGGGACCGATCCTCGGCGCGATCGTGCTCTTCCTGATTCTCCAGACGACGGCCACGCAGGGCGGTCCGTGGTACCTGGTCGGGCTCGGCGCGACCGCCGCGCTGTTTGCGCTGCTGCTCCCGCGCGGCCTGTGGGGAAGCATCGAGGAGCGGTTGGGGCTGCGCCTCCTGCCGGTCGGCTATCGCGTGGTGGAGGCCAAGCGTGCAGATTCCGCCTGAGGACCTCATGCAGCATCCGGGCCATCTCCTGCGCCGCGCGGTGCAGGCGATGAACCTGCTGTGGGAGGAGGAGGTCTCTCACACCATCACGTCGCCGCAGTTCGCGGCGCTGAATGCGCTCTACTCGGAGCCGAACCTCGACCAGCGCACGCTAGGGCAGCGGATCTCGCTCGACCGCTCGACCATGGCCGAGGTGGTCGCGCGCCTGTGCGACCGCGGCCTGATCCGGACCGAGCGCGACCGCCGCGACGGCCGTCGCAAGACGATCGCGCTGACCACCAGGGGATTGCATGCCGTGCAGCACCTGATCCCGCGCACGCACGCGATGACCGACCGGCTCGTCGGACCGCTTCCCCCGCGAGAAAGAGAGCAGCTGCTGCGTTTGCTCACGGATGTGGTCCGCGCGAACGAGCGTCGCTAGCGGAATTTGCCACGAGTGCCGGCGCTCGCGGCTTTCAAGACCATTTCAGGACCGCGAGTGCCGGCATTCGCGGGTTTCGATTCAGAACGCGCAATCAGCCCTCGACGACCCGCACGATGCGTCGCGCCTTGAGCTCGGAGCGGGGAAGGGAGCCCGCCGGCACCACGCGGCATTCGAGCCGAACGCCGAGGGCCTGGCGCAGATCGGCCTCCAGCCGCTCGCTCGAGAAAGACGAAGCAGCGGCTTCCACCAGCAGCGTCACCTCGTCCATCTGCCGCTCGCGGCGGTGCTCGATCACGAACTCGGTCACCTCGGGATGGCGCCGCACGATGTCCTCGACCTGCGAGGGATAGAGATTGACTCCGCGCACCGTGAACATGTCGTCGACCCGGCCGTGGATCCCGCCGACGATCTTGAGGAACGGCGAACCGCATGAGCACGGCTCGCGCGAGACCTCGACACGGTCGCCGGTGCGGTAGCGAATCAGCGGGCTGCCCCACCTGCCGAGATTCGTGGCCACGAGCTCGCCGGTCGGCAGCACCTCGAAGATGAACTCCGTCTCGATCAAGTGCACGCCGTCGCGCGCCGTGCAGCTGTGGCCGGTTGGCCCGAGCTCGGTCATACCGGTGTGGTCGTACGCGACGGCGGAGTAGGCGGCTTCGATCGCGGCGCGGGTCGCCGGGATCGACGCTCCCGGCTCTCCGGCGTGCACGGTCGTGCGGATGCCCGCAGCCGACAGGTTGACGCCGATCTGATCGGCCACGTCCGCGAGGCGGAGCGCATACGTGGGCGTGGAGAGGAGGACCGTCGCTCCGACGTCGAGCATGTTGCGCACCCGCTGCTCGCTCGTCATCGCGCCTCCGGAGATGCACATTGCCCCCAGGCGCTGGGCGCCACCGAACGCCGACCAGAAGCCGACGAACGGTCCGAACGAGAACGCGAAGAACACTCGATCGGCCGCGCTGACTCCGGCGGCCGGGTACACGTGCTCGGCCCACACGCGCAGCCACCAGTCCCAGGACTCGGCCGTGTCGAGCCAGCGCAAAGGCGCGTCGCCGCTCGAGCCCGACGTCTGGTGCAGGCGCACGTAGCGGTCGAGCGGATAGGTGAGGCTGGTCCCGAACGGCGGGTGTGCCGCCTGGTCGGCGACCAGGTCCGCCTTGGTCGTCAGAGGCAGGCGCTCGAAGTCGTCCCATCCGTGGACGTCATGCAGGCGTTCGCGCCAGAAGGGGTTGGTCGCGAGCACGTCCTTCAAGCCCGCCTGCAGCTTCGACAGCTGCAGATGCTTAGTCGCGGACTGCTCGGTCGCCGATCTCGAGGACGGAGTCGAGGATCTCGAAGCCCTCATCCAGCTCTTCCTCTTTTATGCATAGCGGCGGGTTGGTCATGATCGTGTTCCACCGCACGAACGTGTGCATGCCGGCGTCGATCAGGCCCTGCGCAATGGCCTTCATCTCCGGCGACGTCCCGTTGAAGGGCGCCAGGGGCTCGAGCGTCTGGCGGTCGCGCACCAGCTCGAGGCATCCGAACAGCCCGATCGAGCGCGCAACGCCCACGCATGGGTGCCGCTCTCGCAGCTGTCGGTGGTGGCGCGCCAGCACCTCGCCCATGCGCCGGGCGTTGCCGACCATGTCGTCTTCCTCGTACGCCTGGATCGCGCCAAGCGCCGCGGCGCAGCCCAGCGGGTGGCTGTTGTAGGTCAGGCCTCCGTAGAACACGTGGTCGTCGAAGTACGCGGCGACCTTGGGCATCATTCCGACCGCGCCGAGTGGGACGTACGACGAGGTCAACCCCTTCGCCATCGTGATCAGGTCCGGCACCACCGCCCAGTGGTCGACCGCAAACCACCGGCCCGTGCGTCCGAAGCCGGTCATGACCTCGTCGCAGATCATCAGGATCCCGTACCGGTCGAGGATCGCCCGCACGCCCTGGAGGTAGCCGTCGGGCGGGACGAGGATCCCGTTGGTGCCTGTGATCGGCTCGAGGATGAAGGCCGCGATGGTGTTCGGGCCCTCGAGCTGGATCGTCTCCTCGAGGTCGGCCAGCGATTCCTCGACCGTGTCCCATCCGCGCTGGATGCCGTGGTAGGGATCGAGCACGTGGACCACGTTGCCCGCGTACTCGTTGGGCCAGCGCCGGGGGTCACCAGTAGCCTGCACGGCGCTTCCGGTCGACCCGTGGTACGAGCGGTAGCGCGCCAGGATCTTCGGCCGGCCTGTGAACGCGCGGGCGATCTTGATCGCGTTCTCGTTGGCGTCGGCTCCGGCGAGGGTGAAGAAGACCTTGTCCATGTCGCCCGGCAACA
>DATEHC010000032.1:0-3713 GCA_035279785.1 Candidatus Dormiibacterota bacterium | reverse complement strand
CAGGACTCGTCGTCGGTGTGCTGTTCGGGCCGAGCTTCAGCGACGCGATTCCTCTGGTGTTTCCGGTCGGGCTGATCGGACTGGCGCTGGCGCTGGACAACCTGCTCGTCCAGTTCTTCATGGCGGTCCACGACCGCGTGTTCATGCCCATCCTTGCGCTCGGCGCCGTGACCGAGGCTGTGTTGATCGTGCTGTTCCATGCGCGCGTTGGCCAGGTGGTGCTGGACGTTCTGGCGGCCCTCGTGGGCCTGCTGGTGCTCCTGGGGATCCGCTGCTATCTGCTGCTGCCGCGGCTGCGGGCGGAGAGCGTGCGCGAGCCGGAGATCGCGCTGGGCTAGAAAAGTTCGAGCCCCGCCGCCCTGACGGGCAAACGAGGCTCAAATAAAGTGCTCGGCAACGACCTACTCTCCCGCCGGATTACTCCGGCAGTACCATCGGCGCTGGAGGGCTTAACTTCCGTGTTCGGAAAGGGAACGGGTGTCTCCCCTCCGCCATGATCACCGAACCGGGAGATTATACCGGCCGGCCTGAAGTCCCCCTAGCGGGTGCGGCGCCGGCGCGCGCGGAGACTCTTGATCTTCCGCGCCTCGGCCGGAGGAACGTAGTGCGAGCGCCGTCGCATCTCGCGCACGAGTCCCTGTTCCTGCACCTTGCGGCGGAACTCGCGCAGCGCCTGCTCGAACTCTTCGGGATCCTTGACGACTATTCGCACAACCTGTCAAGGATACAGGCCGCGGATACGGGCCCGTCGAGTTAGGTCTACTCGAGGACGTCGGGACGGACGGCCCTGCCGACCGCGATGACCGCGAGGCCGACGGCGTACACGGCGACGACCACGAGGGCGTGGTTGAGATCGACGCTCGCCAGCGGTGCGGCAAACGCCTCGCGCGTGCGGTGGGTCGGCTCCATCAAGTTCAGCAGGACGTTCAAGTTCGTCGACAGTTGGTACTGGCTCATCGCGATCCAGGGCTGGTCGTGGCCGGTGGCGCGGATTCCAAGCACCTCGAGGATGTTGAGGAAGTTGTCGACGGGGTAGACGACCAGGGACGCGGCCATGGCGAACGCCAGCGAACGACCGATACCCGCCATCGCGCCGGCGATCAGGATCGCCATGCCCATGCTGATTCCCTGCACGATCGCCCACCGCCCGAAGTCCTGCCAGAAGGCCGCCGACACGTGGTGGACCGGATCGAGGCTTCCGCTGAGCGCGACGATCATCAGCCCGAGGATCGCACCGACGATCGCGAGGTAGCCGGCGAAGAGAAGCGCCCCGACGACGGCGAGCGTGAGGAACTTGGCCAGGAGGAGCTGCAGGCGGCCCATGCCGCGCGCGTAAAGGATGCGGATCGTGCCGGACGAGTACTCCATCCCGATCAGGCGCGATCCAAAGATCAGAAGGAAGATTCCCGAGCCGATCTGGAAGATCGTGCCGAAGGTCTCGAGCTTGTCGTACGACCACAGGGTCGGGTCGGTGAGCAGCATCTGTTTGAGGTTCTGCGCGCCGGAGATCGCGAGCACGATGACGCCGAGCAAGATCGCGCCGCCCGCCAGCGTCAGCCAGAGGCTCAGCTGCCGCGACAGCTTCACCGTCTCGCCGCGCACGGCGCCGAAGAAACGGGGTCGCAGGACCGAGGTGCTCAATTGACCGTGTCCCCGCCCGTCAAGCTGAGGAAGATGTCCTCCAGGTCGCGCTGTCTGGGCGTGACGGCGTCCGGCGCGAATCCTTCCTGGAGGAGGAACTTGATGAGCTCTCGGCCGCGATCACCCGGCGCGCGCGTGATGACGTGGCCGTCCTCCGAGCGCGCCTCCGCGCCCCAGGCCTGGCGCTTGAGCGCGGCGACGAGATCGGCGGGTGCGTCGACCTTCACCTCGAACTCGCCGGGCGCTTGCAGCAGCTCGGCGACGGGCGCGACGCGGACCAGGCGACCGTGGTTGATGATCGCAACCCGGGTGCAGATCTGCTGCACCTCGCTGAGGACGTGGCTCGAGATGAACACCGTCTTGCCAGACGCCGCGAGGTCGCGCAAGAGATCGCGCATCTCGACGATGCCGGCGGGGTCGAGGCCGTTGGCGGGCTCGTCGAGGATCAGAAGCTCGGGGTCGCTGAGCAGCGCGATGCCGAGACCCAGGCGCTGCTTCATCCCCATCGAGTAGGTCTTGACCTTGTCGCGCTCACGACCCTTCAAGGAGACGATCTCGAGCACCTCGTCGATGCGCTTCTCGTTGGAACGTGCGCCCTGGGCGCGCCCGGCGGATGCGCCGCCGAGCACGTCGGCGACGGCGCGGAGGTTGTCGCGCCCCGACATGTATCCGTAGAGCGCGGGCGATTCGACGAGCGCGCCCACGCGGGGCAGGACCTCCGCGCGGTGGGATCTCACGTCGAGGCCGAGGACCTCAGCGGAACCTGCGGTCGGGGCGATGAGACCGAGGGCCATCCTGATCGTCGTGGTCTTCCCCGCCCCGTTCGGGCCGAGAAAGCCGAACAGCTCGCCGTGGCCGACCTCGAGGTCGAGGCTGTCGACCGCGAGTCGGGCGCCGTACCGCTTGGAGAGGGACCGGGTGCGAAGAACCGGCGGGGCGGTGCTCACTCTCGGTTAAAGCACCGCCGGCCGCCGGTTTTGTGGCAAACCTTCCGCTTTGTCCGACGTATCAGGCGTTTGCGGTGATCGAAACCCCGGATAGTCCGGACTATCCGGGGTTGCGCGCGCCCTGGGTCAGGGGTTCACTCCCCCCAGGGTCACGTTCGCGGTGTGCGTGCCGCCTGAGTTGACCCACGTGACCGAGACGGTGTCGCCGGGCTGGTGCGATTTGACCGCGGTGCCGAGCGAGTCGGCCGAGGTCACGTCGCTGTTGCCCACCCTTGTGATGACCGAGTAACGGCTGATCCCCGCATCGGACGCGGGCGAGCCCTCGGCGGGGGTGGCAGTGACCAGCGCGCCGGACGTCACGTTCAGACCGAGCTGCCGCGCGGCCGAGGCGTCCATCGACTGGACGGCGACGCCGAGGTAGCCGACCTGGCCGTAGGTGAGGTCGGAAGCGATCTCGTGCGCGCGAATCCGATTCACGACCGACCGCGCGGCGTTGGAGGCGATCGCGTACCCGACCGTCGAAGCCGATGAGCGAAAGCCCTGCGCCTGGCCGGCCGTGATCATGCCCACGACCTGGCCGGCGCTGTTGACGAGCGCGCCACCGGAGTCGCCTTCGTAGATCACGGCGTCGCTCTGGATCATTCCGTCGAGGGTCTCGGTCGTGCCGCCGCCCTCGCTCGCCGTGATCGTCTGGTCGAGCGCCGTGATGTGGCCAGTCTCGACGTGGGGCGCGCCGCCCTGGCCGAGCGCGTTGCCGATCGCGATGACCGCGTCACCGACCTGCAGCGACGAGGAGTTCGCGAACTTGACCGTCGGAAGGCCGGACACGCCCTGATCGATTTGAATGACGGCGACGTCCCGCGACACGTCCACTCCTACGACGTGCGCCGAGTAGCTCTGCGAGCGACCCTGCACGGTCACGGAGATGCTGGTCGATCCGGTGACCACGTGGTTGTTGGTCAGGATCTCGCCGTTCGAGCTGATGATCATCCCGGTGCCGGCCGCCTGGCCGTTGCCGAGGGTCGTGTTGATGTCGACGATCGCGGGATCGACCTTCGCGGCGACGGAGTTGCCGCTCGTGTTGCCCGAGCCGGTGGCCGGCGTCGCTGCGCTGATCGGCGATTC
>DATEHC010000031.1:0-17370 GCA_035279785.1 Candidatus Dormiibacterota bacterium | reverse complement strand
ACGGCACGGATGACGTCGCGGGAGATAGCCGTCAAGGTGGGAAGGATCATCACCGCGAGCACGAGCGCGGCGGTGAACAGCCCTCGCTCAGTGGGATCCTGCAGCCATCCGACGAAGGTCATTCGTTCGGAAACCGGGACTTCGATGTGCTCGTATGTCCACGGCGCCAGGACGTACAGTGCCCAGATCCCGTAGACGACGCTGGGGATGGCGGCGAGCAGCTCGATGCCGGTGCCGACCAGGCCGCGGATCCTTCCCTGGCCGGGCTCGACCAGGATGATGGCCACCGCGACTCCCACCGGAAGGGCGATCGCCAGCGCCATGAAAGAGGTGGCCACCGTTCCGAAGATCGCTGGAAGCGCGCCGAAGACGTCCGTCACCGGGTTCCACTCCGTGCCGATCAGGAAGCGCCAGCCGAACTGCCGGATCGCGGGCTGGGCCTGCTGGAGCAGCGTCAGGGTTATGAGGACGAGCACAGCGGGTACTACCGAGGCGACGAACCCGACGAAGGAGCGGAACCGGTCGGCGGGCCTCCGCGTGCCCGCGGCCGGTGTTCGGGCCTGGACTCCGACCGCCACCCCTAGGCGGCCCCGGCCTGGCGGTCGAGCCGGTAGCCGATGCCGCGGACGGTCACGATCTCGAAGGGTGCGACCTCGGCGAACTTCTCGCGCAGCCAGCGAATGTGCACGTCGACCGTCTTGCGGTCGCCGGAGAACTCGTGGCCCCAGACGTTCTCGAGCAGCGTGTCCCGCGTGTGCACCCGGCCGGGGTGGGCGAGCAGGTAGGACAGCAGGTCGAACTCCCGCGCGGTCAGCTTGACGTCGCGCTCGTTCATCACGACGCGCCGCGCCGCCCGGTCGATCAAGAACTCACCTAGCGCGTCTCGCTCCGGCACGGCCTTGGGCTCGTTGGCGTCGGGCGCGGTCCTGCGCATGACGGCGTTCACCCGCGCAAGCACCTCGCGGACCGAGAACGGCTTGGTGATGTAGTCGTCGGCGCCGAGCTCGAGGCCGACGATCTTGTCGACCTCGGCGTCCTTGGCCGTGATCATGATGATCGGCACCCGGCTCGATTTCCGCAGCGCGCGGCAGAAGTCGAAGCCGCTCATGCCGGGCAGCATCAGGTCCAGGAGGATCAGATCTGGCCGCGCCGTTCGCGCGGTGCGCAGACCCGAAGCCCCGTCAGCGGCCTCGTGGACCGAGAAGCCGGCGGTCGCGAGGTTGTACTTGAGCATCTCGCGGATGCCCTCGTCGTCCTCCACGACCAGGACGCGACCAGCGATCCCGTTGCCGTTCCGGGTCACCCGAGCTCCACGACCTGCCCGGACTCGAGGAACACGATGTCCTCGGCCACGTTGGTCACGCGGTCGGAGATGCGCTCGAGGTTGTGAGCCACCAACAGCAGGGTGACATCGCGGAGCGCGTCGTCGGTGTCCGCGTGGCCGTTGCCCATCTCCTTGACGAGGTCTTCGAAGACGCGGTGGTACAGGCGGTCGATCTCGTTGTCGCGCGCGGCCACCTCGCGAGCACGGGGCTCGTTCTGGTCGATGAGCGCCTCGAGGATGTCGTGCACCTGGCCGATCGCAAGCTCTCCCATCAGCCCGAACTCCGCGCGCAGGGGACGGTCGGGAAGAACCACGAGCGTGCCGGTCATGCGCGCGATGCGCACCGCGTAGTCGCCCATGCGCTCGAGCTCGGTCGCGATGTACTGCAGGCCCATCAGGTACCGCAGGTCACGCGCGACCGGCTGCTGTGTGGAGATGACCATGAAGACCTGCTCGCGGATCTGGCGGAACAGCTCGTTGAGGTATTGGTCCTGGGTGCGGACCTTCTCCGCGGCCGAGGCGTCGCGCCGGCGTAGTGCGTCGAGGGCGGCCTCGATCTGCGACTCGACGAGCGTGCCCATCCGCACCAGCGACTCGCGAAGGCTCGCGAGCTCTCTTTCGAATGTCAGTCGGGGCATCTGTTACCCGAACCTGCCTGTGATGTACGCCTCGGTCCGCTGGTCGTGAGGCTGGTTGAAGAGATGTGCGGTCGGCGCGAACTCGATGAGCTCGCCGTAGCGGTGGTCGGGGTTCATGAGCATGAAGGCGGTGAAGTCCGACACGCGTGCCGCCTGCTGCATGTTGTGCGTGACGATCACGATCGTGAAGTCACGCGTGAGCGTGGCCATCAGGTCTTCGATCTTCAACGTCGCGACCGGGTCGAGCGCGGAGCAGGGCTCGTCCATCAGGATCACCTGCGGCTGGACGGCGATGCAGCGCGCGATGGCAAGGCGCTGCTGCTGGCCGCCGGAGAGCGAGGTGCCCGGGCTGTCCAGCCGATCCTTGACCTCATCCAGCAGAGCGGCCCGCTCCAGGCTCTCCTCGACCGCGGCGCGAATTCGCGAAGGCTTCCAGCCGAGGAGCCGGGGCGCGAACGAGATGTTGTCCCGGATCGACATCGGAAACGGGCTCGGCCGCTGGAAGACCATCCCCACCTTTTGCCGCAGCTCGAGCAGCTTGCGTGTGGTCACGATGTTCTCCTCGTCCAGGATCGCCTCGCCGGTGGCGCGCGAGCCCGGCACCAGGTCGTACATGCGGTTGAAGACCCGAAGCAGGGTGCTCTTGCCGCACCCCGAGGGGCCGATGATCGCGGTGATGCGGCGGTCGGGGATGTCGAAGGTGACCTCGTTCAGGGCCTTGAACTTCCCGTAATAGAAGGAAAGGTCTTTGACCTGCAGCTTGGACACGCCGCCTCCAGGGACCGCCCGGAGCTCGGGACGGGCCGGCTCATCCGGCGGCTCGATGTACGGGCGTAGGTCGGCCATACCCCGATTTCAGGATAGGCAGGGCAGGATTAAGGCGAATTTATGCGTCCGTTAAGACTTGGCGAGGCAGGCCGATCGAGAACACCTGGCCGCCGTCGCGGGCCGCCTCGGTCCAGATGCGGCCACCCAGCACCTGGACGAGATGCTTGGTGATAGCCAGCCCCAGGCCAAATCCTCCCGCCTCTCGCGGCCGCGCTCGGTCCACTTTGTAGAACCGCTCGAAGACTCGGCTCCAGTGCTCGGGCGAGATCCCGGGGCCGCGGTCGCGCACGCTGATGACCAGCTCGCCGCCGGCGACGCGTGCCTCGACGTCGATCGCGCTCCCGGGTGGCGAGAACTTGGCCGCGTTGTCGAGGAGGTTGTCCAGCGCCTGGACGAGCTTGGCCCGGTCGGTGGTGACGACCAGGCCCTCCGCGATGGAGGCGTTGACCGGCCGGTCGAGGCCAAGGCGAGTGATGCTGTCGGCGATGAGCTGCGAGAGGTCGAACGATGAGACGTCGACCGCTATCAGACCGGTCTCGATGTCGCCCAGCTGCCGGAGGTTGTCGATGATCTTGCTCATCAGGTCCGCCTCGCGCACTACACGCTCGGCGAAACGGCGGCGGTCCTTGGGCTGAGGATCGCCTAGCAGGCTCTCCGCGGTGAGGCGCAGCGATGTGATCGGCGTCTTGAGCTCGTGGACGAGGTTGGCCACGAACTCCTGACGCACGGTCGCGAGCCGGCGCAGCTCGGTGATGTCGGCCAGAAAGAGGATGTTCTGAAAGGTGTCCGGACCGGGGACGAGCAGCGTCTGCACCGTGCGCCGGTGATGCACGAGGCTGGCCTCGCCGCGCACCTCTCGCGCCGCCACGATCTCGAAGAGTCGCGACTCCAGCGTGACCTCGACCAGGCTCGCCGGCAGCCGCGCGGCGTCGATGTCGAAGAAATCGCGCGCGGGCTTGTTGGCCCGAAGAACCCGACCGTCGGCGTCGAGCAGCAGGGCCATGATCGGCGCACCTTCCAGGACCTCGCTGAACGAATCGTGTCGCGGGGGCATCGGCTGCGAGAGGTCGTCACCCCGACGCCGATCCCAGATCATGCCCAGACCACGCGCCAACTATATGAGCGAGTTCAACGCGCCAACGCTTAGCCGGCGCATAACCCGGATTTAAACGTTCCTCTCTTACGGTGACACCTGAACAGCGCCGTGGCGACTGCGAAGCCAAGTAGGAGGGACAGATGCTTCGACTTTCATCGATGGGGCGGATGCTGCTCATGACCGGAGCGGCCGCCATGCTCGCCGCAGCGTGCGGAGGCGGCAACAGCAGCGGAGGGGCGTCGCCTTCGCCCGTCGACGTCGGGTCGGGCTCGCTGACCGGCGCCGGCGCGACTTTTCCGGGTCCCTTCTACACGAAGGCGTTCGCCGACTACACGGCGAAGTACCCGCAGGTGACCATCAACTACCAGGCCGTGGGCTCGGGTGCGGGCATCAAGCAGTTCCAGGCCAAGACCGTCGATTTCGGGGCGAGCGACGTGCCGATGGGATCGGCGGACATCACGACCGCGGGCGGTGCTGACGCCCTCACGCAGATCCCGACGACCCTTGGCGTCGTCGCCATCGCCTTCAACATCTCGGGCGTCAACAACCTGAACCTCGACGGTCCGACCCTCGCCAACATCTATCTCGGCCACATCACCAAGTGGAACGACTCCGCGATCGTCGCGCTGAACACCGGCACCACGTTGCCGAACAAGGCGATCGTTGTCTCCCATCGCGCCGAGAGCAGCGGCACGACCTACCACTTCACCGACTACCTCGCGAAGGTCTCCGACGAGTGGAAGTCAAAGGTAGGTGTTGCCAAGGCGGTCAGCTGGCCGATCAAAGGCAACGGAGGACAGGGGAACCAGGGTGTCGCGCAGATCGTGCAGTCGACGGACGGCGCGATCGGCTACGTCGAGCTCGCGTACGTCGTCCAGACGGGCATGAAGCAGGCGGCGATCAAGAACGCCAACGGCAAATTGGTGCAGGCCAGCGTGGCCGGCGCGACCGCTGCCGCCGGCACCAACTCGAGCGTCAGCCCGACCAACTTCTCGATCACCAACGCGGCCTGCGACACCTGCTATCCGATTGCCGGTTTCAGCTGGGTGATCCTCTTCACGAGCTACAGCGATGCGACCAAGGGCAAGGCCGTCGTCTACCTGTTCAAGTGGCTCGTCACCTCGGGCCAGTCGGACGGGTCGGACCTGCAGTACGCGCCGCTGCCGTCGGCGGTGCAGCAGCTGGCCCTGACGAACCTGAAGCTCATCAAGGCGAACGGCGCCGCGATTCTGAGCTAAACGACACAGACGCTTCCCCCGGAAGGAGCGGCGTGGGATCGAGCCCCGCGCCGCTCTTCCTTTTCTAGAGGGGCTTGCGGCGAGGGATCCCGGGACGGCGCGGATACGCATCTGGCGTCGCGGTGACCTTGCGCACGACGACCACCGTGCCTGCGCTTCGCGCGCCGGAACGCGCGGGCGCGACCTCATCGAGCTGACCGCCCAGCATCTCGATCGCGCGCGTTGCGCCGGCCACGTCTTCTCTTTGCGTCTTCTGCGCGAGCAGCCGCCCACCCACGCGCACCAGCGGCAGGCACAGCTCGACGAGCACCGCCATCGGTGCCAGCGCACGGGCCACGGCGCAGTCGAAGGCTTCGCGGTAGCGTGGGTCGCGCCCGACGTCCTCGGCGGGACGCCCCACGACCTCGACGTCGCGCAGCTGAAAGCGCGCCGCGGCCTGGACGAGAAACGCGGCCTTGTCCTGGTCGGAATCGATAAGGGTCATCTCGAGCTCGGAACGCACGAGCTTGAGCGCGAGCCCGGGCAGCCCACCGCCCGAGCCGACGTCGACTATCCGCCTGGCATCGCCGAGGAAGTCCAGCAGGACGAGCGCGTCCTCGACGAGCGGGGCGGCCGAACCCGAGACCAGGCCGGGCCACGCGTCGATCATCCGCGCCAGCTCGAAAAACCTAGAATCAGTGGTCGACATGCCCATCTACGAGTATCGGTGCGAGAGCTGCGCCGGCAAGTTCGAGGTCCTCACCGGGTTCGCCGAGCGCGACAAGGCGCAGGTGTGTCCGACGTGCGAGTCGACGAAGACCCGCGTGCTGGTCTCGAGCTTCGCCTTCGCCAGCGGCGATGGCACGTCGTCGTTCTCCGACTTCTCCAGTGAGTCGAGCGGCGGCGGGGGCTGCGCATGCGGCGGCGCCTGCTCCTGCGGATCTCCGAACTAGCCCTCTAGCAGGTTGCTTTTCCCGGTCACGTACCGGGTCAACGCCGCCCGCCACATGGAGGTGGGGGGCTGCGACCTTGTCGAGCTCGCGCACCGCCACGGCACCCCGCTGTACGTCTACGACGAGGCGACTGTGCGCCAGCGCGCATCTGAATACGTCGCCGCGATGGGCGGCGCGGGGCAGGTCCTCTACTCGGCCAAGGCCTTCGCCTCGCCGCAGTTTCTGCGGGTTGTCGCCGAGGAGGGCCTCGGGCTCGACGTGGTCTCCGCGGGAGAGCTGCATCTCGCGCTGAAGTCGGACTTCCCGCGCGACCGCATCCATTTCCTCGGCAACAACAAGAGCGTCGAGGATCTGCGCGCCGCCTATGCGGCGGGCGCGACCATCGTGATCGACGGCGGTTACGAGTTCGAGCTGCTGCGCGACGTCGTCCCCGATGGTCAGCGCGCGAAGGTCATGCTGCGTATCTCGCCGGGGGTCAAGCCGGACACGCACGATCACATCTCGACCGGCCAGCTGGATTCGAAGTTCGGCTTCTCGATCGAGTCGGGCGCCGCGCGCAAGGCAGTGGAGACCGCGATGCATCATTCGCGCCTCGAGCTCCTGGGTCTTCACTCGCACATCGGCTCGCAGATCTTCGCGCTGGGCGCATATGAGCAGGCGATGCAGATAATGCTCGACCTCCTTGTGGAGCTACGCGACGGGCTCGGATATCGACCCACAAAGCTCGGCGCCGGCGGCGGCCTGGGCATCGCGTACACACAGAACGATGATCCGCCGACCCCGCGCCATTTCGTCGAGACGGTGCGTCACGCGCTCGATACCGGTTGTGCGCAGCGTTCACTGCCAGTCCCGCAGCTGGTGGTCGAGCCTGGGCGTTCGATCGCGGGGCCGGCGGGCATCGCCCTCTACACCGTCGGGTCGCTCAAGGACATTCCGGGCGTGCGGCGCTACGTCGCGGTCGACGGTGGAATGGGCGACAACATCCGGCCCAAGCTCTACGGCGCGCGCTACGAGGCATTTCTTGCGAGCGATCCCGACCGAAAGACGGACGGCAAGGTCACCATCGCGGGCAAGTACTGCGAGTCCACGGACATCCTCATCAGCGACATCGAGATGCCGGCGTTGAAGCCGGGCGACGTAATCGCTCTGCCGGCCGCGGGCGCGTACTGCCTGGCCATGGCGAGCAACTACAACGGAATGCCCCGGCCAGAGGTCCTGATGTTGAGGGACGGTGAGGCTCGCGTAATGCGCCGGCGCGAAACGCTCGACGATCTGGTCGCGGCTGAGGTCTTCTAGCCGACAGAGATCGTCGCGAAGGCGCAGCCGCCGGTGTAGCAAACGCGAATCGCGGCCGATCCCGTCTTGGCCGTCGATGGGATCCGGACCGTCGTGACAAAGCGGCCGCCGCTCACCTGCGCTGTTCCGAGCCCGATCACGGTCGTTCCCTGGACGAAGTAGACCGCGACGGTCGTGCCGGGGAAGTATCGTCCGCCGACCGACTCGCTGCCTCCGGGCTTGACCGATGGCTGCAGCACCTCCACCAGGGGCGCGCTTGCAGGCGAGCCGGAGGGCGTAGCCGATGGTGCCGGCGACGGACTTGGCACCGGGGCCGCGTTGACGTTCACGGTCTGACTGGCACGGCAGGTCCCGGCCCAGCACACCTTGATGAGGTGCGCCCCCGGCACCAGGTCGCGCGGGACGTCGAGGGTGATGGAGACGTTGCCGTCCGCATCCGCGCGGAACGCGACGCGGCGCGCGATGTCGCTCCAGAGCTCGACGTCGCCCTGTTGGTTGGCGGGGAGATGGCTGGCCCTGACCACGACGGTGTCGCCGGCGGTGACGGTGTCGGGTGAGACCGACACGCTGACCGCCTTGTTGGTCAGAAACGACAAGCCGATGAGTGTGGCGGCGAGCAGCACGAGGATCACGCCGAGCGCGATGAGCGCGATCGTCGATCGCCTTGGGCCGACCCTCGGTGGCTTGGAGGGGGGCGAGGGGTAGGCGGTCGTGAACGGCGGAGTCGCGGTCTCCTCCTGCACCGGCTCGGTCATCACGGCCGCGGCCGAGAGCGGAACGGTCGACGCGACCTGCGGCGCCATGACCAACGTCGCCGCTACCGCGCCAACCGGTGCCGGTTTCAAAGCGGAGGCCAGCGACTCGACGAGCTCGCTCGCAGTCGCCCAGCGCGCCGCCGGATCCTTGGCGAGCCCACGCATGATGGTCGCGTCGACGCGCGGACCGAGCGAGTGATTGCGCGCGCTCGGCGCGAGTGGCTCGCGGTGCACCTGCGCGTACAGGAGCTCCATGAGCGCCTCGCCGTCGAACGGGATGACGCCGGTGAGCATCTCGTATGCGATGGTCGCCAGCGAGTATCGGTCGGCGGCCGGGCCGACCCTGCTCCCAGTGACCTGCTCGGGCGCCATGTAGGCGGGCGTCCCGGTGGTGACGCCGGTCATCGACTTGAGCGACGAGCCCTGCATCAGCTTGGCGAGGCCGAAGTCCGCCAGCACGGGCGTGTCCTCTGCCGTCAAGAGCACGTTCGCCGGCTTCACGTCACGGTGCACGACCCCCTTGTTGTGGGCGTAGTCGAGCCCCGCGGCGATCCCGCGCAGATAGCGGATCGCGGTGTCCTGGTCGAGCATGCCGCGGGCCATCTTTCCGCTGAGGCTGCCGCCGGGGATGTACTCGACGATCATGTACGGCGTCCCCTCGAACTCTCCGAAGTCGTAGACGTCGACGATGTTGGGGTGGCGAAACTTCGCGATGGCCTGCGCCTCGTGGCGGAAGCGCGCCACCGTGTCGGCGTCGGGTGTCATCGCCTGCAGGACCTTGACCGCTCCGGTCCGTTCCAGCTGGGAGTGGTACGCGCGGTAGACGAGGCCCATGGCCCCCTGGCCGATGAACTCCTGGACCTCGTACTGGCCCAACTTCGTACCGGGTCGAATTGGCACGGGCCAGATTATGCCGATGCGCCCGAGGAAGTCAGATCGTCTTAACGGGCGGCGTCAGAGGACGATGCTGATCGTGGCGGTGGCGCAGCCTTTCTTGACGTCACACGCCGTGACCTTGTCGGTGCGAAGCAAGAGCGTCGGCTTGGTCGCGAAAGTCTGGGCCGGGAAGGTCCCATTGCACGCGACGGTGACGGTCCAGGTTCGGTATGCGGCCCCATTAGAGGGCGCCTGGTAGGTCAGTGTCACCGACGAGTTCGGCGTGAAGTTCGACCCGCTGACGGTGGCATTGCCGCCGCTCAGGAGAATGCTCTGCGACGCGGGCGTCAGCGCCGGCGCGTTGGCGTTGCCAGGGCACGGGTTTGCGGTGGGCGTTGGGGACGGCGGGGGAGGAGGCGGTGGAGTTGTGTTCGACGTCGGGTTGGACGTCGGTTGGGGCGTCGATCCGGGGCTGTGGGTCGGAGGCGCGGTGGGTGCCGCGGTAGGCGTGGCACCCGGCGCAGCTGAAGCCGTTGGCGATGTCGACGGCGTCGCGTTGCCCGACGGTGTCGGCAGCACCTGGGCCACGCCCGCGACGACACGCAACGGCTGCTGCGCGTGGCACGTGTCGCTCCAGCAGATCTTGACCGTGTGATCGCCGAGCGCGATGTCCTGGGGAACGGTCATGTACATCCTGACCTTCCCCTTCGAATCCGCCTTGAACGGGAACGTGTGGACCACGCTCCACAGCTGGATCTCGCCGGCCTGGTTGGCGGGAACGTGCGTCGCGGTAACGGTGACCACGTCGCCACGCGAGGCGGTGCTGGGGTTGACGTCCAGCGTCACCGCCTGCGCCAGGATCGCGCACGTCCCGAAAACGAGCAGCAGCAGAAGCAGGACGACCAGGGCGATAGCCACCTGGCGCCGCTTGACCCTCCGCTTCGGATGCTGCGTCGGAGTCACCGCCGGCTCGGTCAGAGGCATGACCATCGTCGCCGGCCGCGGCGCAGGTCGGACGCGCTCGGCCACGGCGGTCGGGGTCATCGGGACGGTCGATACGAAGGCCGGAGCCGCGACGGCAGACGCGTGCACCGGCGATGCGATGACGCCGGTCCTTGCGGGCGCTGGCTCGACCGGCGCCTGTCCCGAGAGAGCCGCGGAGAGGGCGTCGACGAATGCGGTCGCGGTGGGCCAGCGAGCACTCGGATCTTTGGCGAGACCCCTCAGCAGAACGGCGTCGACGGCGGGGTTGAGCGCGGGCAGGCGCGAGCTGGGCGCCGGCGGCTCCTGGTGGACCTGGGCGTACAGCATCTCCATCAGCGCATGGCCGTCGAAGGGGATGACCCCGGTCAGCATCTCGTAGGCGATCGTCGCCAGGGAGTAGCGATCGGCGGCGGGCCCGACCTGGTGTCCGGCGACCTGCTCGGGGGCCATATACGCGGGGGTGCCCGTTGTCACGCCGGTCAGCGACTTGAGCGAGGTGCCTTGCAGGATCTTGGCCAGCCCAAAGTCCGCAAGGACCGGCGTGTCGTCGGCCGTCAGGAGCACGTTCGCCGGCTTGACGTCGCGGTGGACCACGCCGTGCGCATGGGCGTAGTCGAGGCCGGCCGCGATGCCGCGCAGGTACTTGACGGCGCTCGCCTGGTCGACGGCCCCGTTGGTCATGCGGCTCGCCAGGCTGCCCCCGGGGCCGTACTCGACGACCATGTATGGCGCCCCCTGGGAGGTGCCGAAGTCGTAGACGGCGACGATGTTCGGGTGCCGCAGCTGGGCGATCGCCTGCGCCTCGTGCCGGAACCTCGTGATCGAGTCGGGGTCCGGCGCGATCGCGTGCATGATCTTGACGGCGCCCGTGCGCTCGAGCTCGGGGTGGTAGGCGCGGTACACCACGCCCATCGCCCCCTCGCCTATGAAGTCCTGGACCTCATACTGCCCCAACCTCGTCCCGGTCGCGATCGACAAGGCTCCTGATTATGCGGAGCCTCAGATCGTTCTCAGACGGTTTAACCATTCCTTGACGTATTGAGGTCTTGCTTCCAGCCTCCCTCCGCTCCGCGCCGCACGGCCACGAGCCCGGCGAGGATGGAAAGGGCGATTTCTTCGGCGCTTCGGGCGCCGATGTCGAGGCCGACCGGCGTCTGGATTCGGGCGATCACGTCCTCCGGAACGCCCTTGGCGCGGAGGGCCTCGAGGTGGTGGCCGGTGTGGCGTCTGCTGCCGACCAGACCGATGAACCGCGGATTGCGCGGGACGACGGCTGCCAGCGCCTCGACCAGGTCCGGCGCGTCGTGGTTGGTGTGCACCACGTAGGGCTCGCCTGGCAGGTCCGCTGGAAGGTCGCTCGCGGCGGCAACGAGCTGCGTGCGAAAGCCGACTTCCGGAGCCCATCTCGCCAGCGCCCGACCGATTGGCGTGTCGGCGAAGACGATGAGCGACGGCGCCGCCGCGTAGGGCTCGAGATAGACCTCGATCGAGCCGAGGTCGTGGGTGTAGTTGCGAAGCTGCGGGGACCCGGACTCCGCGATGGCCGGCGCGTCGGCGAGCGCGGCGGTGTCGAACTCGCTGCAGCCGAGCGTTCCCGCCAGCGCCGACGAGCGCGACATCAGCAGCTTGGCGCCCCGCTGCGACGGCGGCTGGCCGTCGAGTTTGATGACCGTGGCCAGGACCATCTCCTCGCCACGCCCGACGCGCTTGGCCAGCTCTTCCTCGACGCTAGGCATGCGAGGGCGTCCGCGCGAGTACGCGATGCAGGATCTCCACCGCGCGGTCGATCTCGGCGTCGGTCGTCGCGTATCCGGTAGTGAGGCGCAAGCTCCCGAGCGATTGCTCGAGGCTCAGGCCCATCGCCAGCAGGACGTGGGATGGGTCGAGCGAGCCCGACGCGCACGCGGATCCGCTCGAGGCGGCGAGGCCGGCCAGGTCGAGCGCGAGAAGCATGTCCTCGCCTTTGCGACCGCCGAAGAATCCGCTCGCAAAATTCGGCAGCCGGTCTTGTGAGCCGGTGAGCGTGGCGCCAAGCTCGTTCAACGCCTGGCGCAACCTGTCCGACTGACGGCGCGCGGTGGCGGTGCGTGCGTCGCGTTGCTGAGAGGTCACTGAAAGCGCGGTGGCGACGGCCACTGCGGACGCGACGTCTTCGTGACCCGCGCGGCGGCCCCACTCCTGCGGGCCACCGAACAGCAGAGGCTCTACGCGGACGCCGTCGCGCACGTAAAGGAGTCCTCCGCGACCCGCTCCAAGCTTGTGCCCGCTGATCGAGACGAGGTCAGCTCCGGCCGGTATCGCCATCCACCGCGGACCTGCGCACGCATCGACGTGCACGAGCGCGCCGGCGTCGTGCGCGCGCCGGATCGCTTCCACGACCGGCTGCACCGTCCCGACCTCGTTGTTCGCGAGCCCGATGGAAACGAGGGCAGTTCCCGGAACTATGGCGTCGAGGTCCACTGCGGCGTCCCCGTCGACTGGACCGATCACAACCGGACGTCCCTGCACCTGCGCACCACGAGCGGCCCCGAGCACCGATTGGTGCTCCGCCGCCCAGGTCACGAGCGGGCCCCCAACTCCCCCAAGCGCCCCAAGAATGGCAAGGTTTATCGCCTCGGTGCCGGAGGACACGAACGTGATCTCGGTTCGCGACGCGCCCAGGGCTTCGGCGGCCAGATCGCGGGCTCGGTCGAGCGCCCCGCGCGCGGCGCGGCCTTCGGTGTGCGGGCTCGATGCGTTACCGGTGGGAACGTCGCGCAGTGCCGCCGCGACTTCGGGGAGGACCGGCGCCGAGCCGGCGTCGTCGAGGAAGACCCGAATCATTTCCTATGCGCCGTGCGCGCGGCCGGCGTCAGCGGCTCGTGTTGGCCTGCTGGATTAGCTCTTTCAGCGTGCCCTGGTAGCCCTTGAGGAAGAGATGCAGGTCGAGGATCTCGTCCACGCTGATCGGCTCGGCCGCGGGCTCGGCGACCTTCACGGGCTCCGGCGCGACGATCTCCTCAACCGCGCCGCCCTGGATCGCCAGCACGACGACGAAGGTCACCTGGCACTGCGCGCATGTCACCTGGAGGTGGAAACGTTCGTCCTCGTGGCTGAGGACCTGGACGTCACAACCCTTGAGGCTGCGGCCGCAGACCGGGCAGTTGTAAAAGCGCGCGCGGTCGCGGATGAACTCGATGATGCTCATCGGAGGGCTATGTTACGCCCGCGACCGGTACCTACCGGTGTCCTTCGATGCATGTGCAGCCGCCCGATCCCACGATCGCCGAGTGCACAGTGCCGGCCGGCAGCACCATGCGGTCGCCCGGGTTCAATTCGAGCTTGCGGGCCTCGCTTTCGAGGTTGAACGTGATCGAGCCGTCGACGCAGTAGAGGACCTTCTCGTAGCTGTGGTTGTGCGCCGCGTAGCGGTCGCCCGGGCCGTTGGACCACGAGTAGCAACCGTTCGCTTCCGCCTTGAGCTTCGCCATCAGTTCATCGAAGGTCGACACCGAGCCCCGATTCTAAGATTGCTTCAGATTGCGACCCAGGTTCCTTGCCGACTGCAACGTCGGCCGGCTCGCGCGCTGGCTGCGCGCACTCGGGTACGACGCTTCGTATCACGCCCGCATCGACGACGCGGCGCTGGTGCGCGAGGCCGCGGCAGAGAACCGCGTTGTGCTCACGCGCGATCGCGACCTGACCAAACGCCGCGTCATTCAGTCGGGATTGGTGCGCGCGGTTCTCATCCGCGACGACGAGGTCACCAAGCAGCTGCGGCAGGTGTTCTCCGAGCTTGGTCTCGAGCTGAAGGAAGCGCTCACCAGATGCATCGAATGCAACTCCGAGCTCGAGTCGCGCGTCCCCGCGCTCGTGGCCGAGCGCGTTCCGCCCTACGTGCGGCGGACGCAATCGCGCTACTCGGAGTGCCCGGAGTGTGGGCGCATCTATTGGGCGGGCACTCACTGGCAGCGCATGCGCGAAGTCCTGCAAGGACTCTGAGTTGTGAGAGATGTGTTACGCCGGCTGGTCGCCGGCGAGTTGAGCGAAGAGCAGGCCCTCGCCGAGATCCGGCGCATCCAGCTGGACGAGCTGAACGGCCGCGCGCGCCTCGACCTCGGTCGATATCTGCGGCGCGGCCTTCCCGAGGTGGTGCTCGCGACGGGCAAATCACCCGCTGACGCGGCGCGCTTGACCGTGCGGATGGCCGAGCAGCACGGACAGGGCCTGATCAGCCGCCTCACTGCCGAGCACCGCGCCGCCTTGGTCGCGGCCGCTCGCGCGATGCGGATCGTCGAATATCACTCCTCCGCGCGCGTGCTGCGCGAAGGATTCAGCGCCGAGAAGGTCGACGGCCGCGTCGCCATCCTCACCGCGGGGACCTCCGACGTGCCGGTGGCCGATGAGGCGCGGATGGTCGTCGAAGCGTGCGGCCTGGAAGCGCGCCTCGAGGCCGACCTCGGTGTCGCGGGCCTTCATCGCTTCCTCGCCCCGCTCTCGTCGATGCTCGAGTGGAACGCGGACGTCATCGTCGTCGCCGCCGGCATGGACGGCGTTTTGCCGGGCCTCGTCGCGGGCCTGATCGACGTGCCGGTGATCGGTCTTCCCGTGTCGACGGGCTACGGGCGCGGCGGCGCGGGAGAGGGGGCGCTGACGACGATGCTGCAGTCCTGCTCGACCGGGATGACCGTGGTCAACATCGACAACGGCATCGGCGCGGGAGCGGCGGCGGTGTTGATCGCTCAGCGGCGGCGGCGCGGCCGAAGCACCGCGACGATCGCGAAGACCAGCGCGCCCACGAGCAGCAGACCGAAGAAGGCGGCCGCGAGGGTGCGTGAGACGTCCGCGCCTCCGGGTAGGGCAAAGAACGCGGCCAGGACGACTACGGCGACCACGATTCCGGCGAGCAGCCACGGAAACCCGCGTCGCGGCCGGCCGTAGAAGAAAAGCCACAAACCGCCCGGTCGCTTCTTCACTGCAGCAGCGACGGCAACTCGGCCAGCGTCGCGATGCTCGGAATTCCATCTGGCGGACGCTGTTCGGCGTGCGCGGTGACGATGACGGCGCGCATTCCGGCGGCCGTCGGCCCGTCGTAGTCCTCGCGCATGCGGTCGCCTACGAAAAGAGTCCTTTCCGCAGCGGTGCCGAGCGCATCGAGCCCGGCGCGGTATAGCACCTGGGAGGGCTTGCGCTTGCCGACCTCGCTGGAAAACACGACGGCGTCCACCATCGCGGCAATCCCATTGGCGGTGAGCTGGCGGCGCATCATCGCGGGCGGAAAGGGCGCGTTGGAGCATATGCCGCGTTTGATCCCGTGTTCGCGCAGCCACTCCAGGACGCCCGGCGCGTCGGGGTCGACCCGCACCGAGCGGTCCCAGACCTGCTGCTCGGCGTCGAGGATGTCGTGTAGGAGCTCGTCGGACAGTGGAATTCCGGCGCTGTGCCAGGTGTCGCGATATACGTTCTCGTACTCCACCTCGTCCTCACTCGAGTTGGCGACATAGTCCTCGAGTGGTTCCAGGACGTCGTGAACGATCGTCTCGGCTTCGGGCGCCGGCACGCCGAGCTCTGTCTCGATTCGCGCCCGAAATTCGCGCAGCACACCTAGCAGATCCTCCGTCGGATAGGCGAACGTCACGAGCGTGCGGCCGTAGTCGAACAGCACCCCGTCGATCGAAGCCATCCGTCAATATCCTGATGTGGCAAAGCGTCTGACGCACCTCGACGAGAGGGGCGCGGCGAAGATGGTCGACGTCGGCGACAAGCCCACGACCGTTCGCGAGGCGACCGCCGAGTGCGTGGTGCGAATGTCGGCGGAGACACTCGCCGCGGTGCGCGAAGGCACGGCGAAAGGCGATGCGCTGCAGGTCGCGCGTGTGGCCGGAATCATGGCGGCGAAGAAGACGCCGGACCTCATCCCCCTCGCGCATCCCCTCCCGATCACCAGCGTCAAAGTCGACTTCGAGTTCGTCGCCGAAGGCGTGCGCATCGTCGCCACCGCGCGCGTGACGGGCCAGACCGGCGTGGAGATGGAGGCGCTGACAGCCGCCGCGGTCGCGGGTCTGACCGTGATCGACATGACCAAGGGCGTGGAGCGCGGCGTCTACCTGGAGAACGTCCGGCTGCTCGAGAAGTCAGGCGGGCGATCGGGTCACTGGAAGCGCGGTTGAAGCACCGCGCGCACGTGATCACGGTCAGCGACGGAGTTTCGGCCGGCACTCGGATCGACAAGAGCGGCGAGGCGCTGAAGCACATCCTTGAAGGCGACGAGTTCGAAGTCACGGGGCCGCAGGTGGTGCCCGACGACCAGGCGCGCATCACCGACGCGATCGTCGCCGCGGTCGTCGGAGGCAACGACGTCATCGTCACGACCGGCGGCACGGGCCTCGGTCCGCGAGACGTGACCCCGCAGGCGACGTCGATGGTGATCGACTACGACGTGCCGGGCATGGCGGAATTGATGCGACGCATCGGCGAGAAGAGCACGCCGATGGCGTCCCTCTCGCGCGGAGTGGTCGGCGTGCGCGGGCGGTCGCTCGTGATCAACGTGCCCGGCAGCTCGAAGGGTGCGACCGAGTCGCTGGAGGCATTGCTGCCGTTGCTTGGGCACGCGATTCAGCTGCTTCACGGCAACACGCAGCACTGAGCGCTGGTTGAACCTCAACTCCGACATCGGCGAGGGCGCCGGCGAAGACGAGGCGATCCTGGGCGAGATCGACAGCGCCAACCTCTGCTGCGGCATCCACGCCGGGTCGGCCTCGATGACCATCGCCACCGCGCGACTGTGTCGCGAGCGCGGGGTCCAGGTCGGCGCGCATCCTGGATACGACGACCGCGCCAATTTCGGTCGGGTCGAGGTGCCGCTGAGCGCCCGCGAGATCGAGGACCTGGTTTCGTTCCAGGTCGCCGGCCTGGCGGCGATGGCACCGATCGCCTACATCAAGGCCCATGGCGCGCTCTATCACCGGTGCCAGCGCGATGCGCCCGCCGCGGATGCGCTCGTTCGGGTCGCCCGCGCGCACGGTGCCGGCGTCATGGGCCAGCCCGACTTCGAGATCGTCGCCGCCGCGCGGCGTGCGAACGTGCCCGCGTACCGCGAAGGCTTTGCCGACCGGCGCATGCTGCCGGACGGGACGCTGGCTCCGCGCACTCAGGCGGGCGCGGTCCTGGACGCCGAGGGAGCCGCAAGGCAGGCGGTCGAGCTCGCCCGCTCGGGTCGTTTCGACACGATCTGCGTCCATGGCGACACGAAGGGAGCGGGCAAAATTGCCGCCGCCGTTCGAGCGGCGCTGCGGGATGCGGGCATCGAAACGGTGCCGCTCGGCGGATGAGCGCCGAGATCAGGGAGCTGCGTGACATCAGGGATCTGCGGGCCCTGTCCGGCCTGTTCTCGACCGTCTGGGGACGGTCGGAGGCTACGCTCG
>DATEHC010000030.1:0-5575 GCA_035279785.1 Candidatus Dormiibacterota bacterium | reverse complement strand
GCGACAATTGAAGCGTGAGGATCGCGCTCGCGCAGATCAACCCGACCGTCGGTGACCTGACCGGAAACGCCCGGCTGATCATGGACTGGATCGGTCGCGCGCGATCTCAGGGCGCGGACCTCGTCTGCTTCCCCGAGCTGGCCATCACGGGCTACCCACCCGAGGATCTCGTGCTCAAGCCTTCATTCGTGCGCGACAACATCGCCGCGCTGCACACCATCGCGGCTACCGCGAAGGACATCGCCGTCGTCGTGGGCTTCGTCGACGAGGAGGGAGACATCTTCAACTCGGCCGCGTTCATCGACAAGGGCGAGGTCAGGGCCGTCTACCACAAAGTGTTCTTGCCCAACTACGGAGTGTTCGACGAGAAGCGCTACTTCGCGCCTGGGCATCGCGCGCCCATCCTGGATTTCCGCGGCGAGCGACTCGGCTTGTCGGTCTGCGAGGACTGCTGGTTTCCCGCCGGGCCGATGGCATGGGAGGCCGACCACGGCGCGCAGCTGCTCGTGAACATCAACGGGTCGCCCTACCACTACGGGAAGCGCGCGCCGCGCGAGGCGATGGTCGCGGGACGCGCACGCGATTACGTTTCGTGGGTCGCGTGGGTCAACACCGTCGGCGGGCAGGACGAGCTCGTCTTCGACGGCAACAGCGTGGTGATCGATCCGAAGGGCCGCGTCGTCGCACGGGCCGGGTCCTTCGTGGAGGAGCTTCTCGTTTACGACATCGACCTGCGCCAGCCCCTGCACCGGCCGACCGAGAACCTGCGCCGTGAGGCCCAAGCCGCCGAGGGCCTGGAGCTAGAGGTGTCTGAGGTCATGGTCGACGCCCCCGACCCCGACCGGAACAGGCCGTCAATCAAGAAAGAGCTCGCCACTCCGCTGGAGGGAGCTGCCGAGATCTACGCGGCCGTCGTGCTCGGCACCGCCGATTACATGCGCAAGCAGGGTTTTCAGAAGGCGGTCATCGGGATGTCGGGCGGGGTCGACTCGGCGTTGACTGCGGCCATCGCGTGCGACGCGCTGGGTCCGCAGAACGTGATCGGCGTGCGCATGACGTCCCGACACACGTCTCAGGAGAGCATCGACGACGCCGGCATGACGGCGGAGAACCTCGACATGCAGCTGATGGACTTCTCGATCGAACCGCCGCATGAAGGCTTCGAGGAGATCCTGGCGCCGGTCTTCAAGGGCACCGAGCCAGGTGTGGCCGAGGAAAACGTGCAGCCGCGAATCCGCTCGACGATCCTTCACGCGTTGTCCAACAAGTTCGGCTACATCGTGCTCAGCACCGGCAACAAGTCGGAGCTCGCCACGGGCTACGGCACCCTGTACGGCGACATCGCCGGCGGCTACGCCGTGCTCAAGGACATCACCAAGACAACCGTCTACGAGCTCTGCCGCTACCGCAACACGCTCGGGCCGGCGGTGCCAGAGAGGGTCATGTCCAAGGCGCCATCGGCGGAGCTGCGACCGGGTCAGAAGGACACCGACAGCCTGCCGCCCTATGAGGAGCTCGACCCGATCCTCAAGGGCTACATCGAGGACGACCTCAGCCCGGAAGAGCTCGTGGCGGCCGGGCACAACCCTGCGACCGTGACCAGGGTCATCCAGCTTGTCGATCGCAGCGAGTACAAGCGGCGCCAGGCGCCGCCCGGAGTGAAGATCACGCCGCGGGCGTTCGGGCGCGACCGGCGGATGCCGATCGTCAATCGGTACAGTCCGAACGGCGCCCGGCCGGCGACTGAGCGGCCGGCCCGCTAGGCATAATTTCTATCGATAGAAGGTATAGACGAGATTTATGGCGGGGTCATTTGACGTAGTCGTGATCGGCGGCGGCCCGGGCGGGTACGTCGCCGCGCTGCGAGCCGCTCAGCTCGGAGCGAAGACCGCCATCGTCGAGAAGGATCGGATGGGCGGAACGTGCCTCGTCCGAGGATGCATACCCACCAAGGCGCTCCTCCAGTCGTCGGAGCTGTACACGCAGGCCAAAGGCGGCGCGCCGTTTGGCCTTGTCGCCGACAACGTGGGGTTCGACTGGGGCGTCGCCCAGAAGCGCAAGACCGCCGTCGTGGACCAGCTCGTCAAGGGCGTGGAGGGCCTGCTGAAAGCCGGCGGCGTGACCTCGCTGAGGGGCGCCGCGCGCCTGACCGGAAACGGGGGTGTCGACATCGGAGGCGAGCAGGTCCAGGCCAAGGACATCGTCATCGCCACCGGCTCGGCCATCGCGAGGATCCCCCTGAAGGGCGCCGAGCTCACGATCGACTCGGACCAGATCCTCGAGCTCAAGGAGGTGCCGCAGCGCCTGGCCGTGATCGGCGGCGGTGTGGTCGGCATGGAGTTCGCCGCGATGTTCGCCGCGCTCGGCGCCAAAGTGACGGTGCTCGAGATGCTGCCCCAGGTGCTGGCGATGGTCGACGCCGACCTGGTCGCCGTCTACACCAAGCACCTCAGCGGCCTGGGTGGCGAGATCCATACCGACAGCAAGGTCTCCGAGGTCGTGAAGACCGACCGGGGCCTGCAGGTGCGGTTTTCCACCGGAGGCGAGGGCGGCGCGATCGACGCCGACCAGGTCCTGCTCGCGGTAGGTCGCGTCCCGTACACGCATGGATTGGAGGCCGAGAAGGCGGGCGTGAAGCTCGACCGCCACCGCGTCGTCGTCGACGAGCACCTGCACACCGACGCCGACGGGATCTGGGCGATCGGGGACGTGATCGGCGGCATCATGCTGGCGCACGTCGCGTCCTACGAGGGCGTGTGCGCGGTCGAAAGCATCGCGGGCCACTCCAGCCGTGTGCCCGACTATCACGCCGCCCCGAACTGCATCTACACCGACCCGGAGATCGCGCACGTCGGCCTCGGTGAGAAGGACGCGAAGGCCAAGGGCATCGCTGTGAAGATCGGCAAGTTTCCGTTCGCGGCAGCGGGTCGAGCCCTAACGCTCGGTCAGACCGAAGGATTCGTCAAGGTCATCGCCGAAGCCGAGACTGGAAAGCTCCTCGGCGCGCACATCATCGGACCGCGCGCGACCGACCTGATCGCCGAGGCGACGCTGGCGATCCAGAACGGCCTGACGATCGAGCAGGTCGACCTCACGATCCACGCGCACCCGACGCTTCCAGAGTCGTTCATGGAGGCGGCCCTTGCCGCGCAGGGCCGCGCCATCCACATCACGAACCGGCGCTCGACGCCGGCGCCCACAGCCTCCTCTCCAAACACCAATAATCAGGAGAAGCCCATGGCCGCCCCGGTCAAGACCCCTCCCCCACCCCCCACGCCGCCAACGCCGCCGGCGATCAACGCGAAGTCGCTCGAGCTGACCAAGCAGAATCGCGACTTCCTGCTTGGCATGCACCGCGAGATGCAGCTCATCCGGCGTTTCGAGGAGCGCGCGCAGGAGCAGTACACGAAGGCGAAGATCGGCGGTTACTGCCACCTCAACATCGGCGAAGAGGCGACGGTCGTGGGCGGGATCCTTGCCCTGAAGCCGAACGACTGGATCTTCACGAGCTACCGCGAGCATGGTCACGCGATTGCGCGCGGCGTCGACCCGAAGGCGGTCATGGCCGAGCTTTTCGGCAAGGAGAGCGGGACGTCGCACGGGCGCGGCGGGTCGATGCACCTGGTCGACTACGGCAAGCGCTTCATGGGCGGTTACGGGATCGTCGGCGGCCACCTGCCGCTCGCGGTGGGGGGCGCCTGGGCGGTCAAGTATCAGAAGCACGATGACGTGGTTTTCTGCATGTTCGGCGACGGCGCCACCAACATCGGCGCCTTCCACGAATCGCTCAACATGGCCAAGGTCTTCGACCTGCCTGTCGTCTGGTTCTGCGTCAACAACCGATACGGGATGGGCACGCCGGTGGAGAAGGCGTCGGCGGTCGCAGACATCTACAAGAAGGCCTGCGCCTACGACATGGAGTCGATCCAGATCGACGGCATGAATGTGCGCGAGGTCATGCTGCGGACCAGCGAGATCGTCGAGAAGACGCGCAAGGACTCCGTTCCTCGGTTCATCGAGTCGCTGTGCTATCGATTCCGCGGCCACTCGGTGGTCGACCCCGACAAGTACCGCAGCGAGGAAGACAAGGTGAAGTGGCGCAAGGGCGACCCGATCGTTGCGTTCGAGCACGAGCTCGAAAAGAGTGGGCTTGCCGACGAGGAGTACTTCAAAAACGTGCGCGTAGCTGTCGACAACGAGGTCAAGGACATCATCCAGTTCGCGGACGAGAGCCCCGACCCGAGTGTCGGCGACCTCTACAAGTACACGTACGCGGAGCAGTGGGACAACCGACCCGAGCTCCGCGCGGAGAGGGTCTGATGGCGGTGCAGGCGCCGGCGAAAACCGAGGAGAAGCTCTACCGCGTCGCGCTGCGCGAGGCCCTCGCGGAGGAGATGGAGAGGGACGACACGATCTACCTGATCGGCGAGGACATCGGGAAGTTCGGCGGCGCTTACCGCGTGACCGAGGGACTGCTCGACAAGTTCGGACCGCAGCGCGTGGTCGATGCGCCGATCGCAGAGGAGGTCATCGTGGGCACGGCCATCGGCTCGGCGATGCTCGGGCTTCGGCCCGTGGTCGAGATGATGACCATCAACTTCTCGCTCGTCGCGTACGACCAGATCGTCAACAACGCGGCCAAGATCCGCTACATGTTCGGCGGAGAGGTCAAGGTGCCGATGGTGATCCGCATGCCGGGCGGCGCCGGCCACCAGCTGTCGGCGCAGCACTCGCACTCGTTCGAGGTGCTGTACGGATTGATTCCCGGACTTCTTGTCGTCGCGCCGACGACGCCGGAAGATGCGAAGGGCCTGCTCAAGTCCGCGATTCGCTCCGACAACCCTGTGATGTTCCTCGAGTCGATGAGCCTCTACAACGTGAAGGGCGGGGTGCCCGCGGGCGATTACACAACCCCGCTGGGCAAGGCGGCGATCCGGCGCACAGGGTCTGACGTCACGATCGTCGGCGTGTCGCGCATGGCCGTCCTCGCCAATGAGGCGGCGAAGCAGCTCGAGGAGGAGGACATCGATGCCGAGGTCATCGACCTGCGCTCGATCCGCCCGATCGACTGGCCGCCGATCATCGAGTCGGTGCGCAAGACGAGTCGGTGCGTCGTGGTCGAGGAGGGCTGGTCCACCTATGGGGTAACCGCCGAGCTGGCCGCGGGCGTGCAGGAGAAGGCGTTCGATTACCTCGACGCGCCGGTGCGGCGCCTGGGCGGCGCGCAGGTGCCGATGCCGTACAGCCAGCCGCTCGAGAAGGCATCGATTCCCACGAGCGAGGACATCAAGCGCCTGGTCCGCGCCACGCTAAGCCGCAAGGTCGACGGCTAGATGTCCGATATCAACATGCCCAAGCTCTCCGACACGATGGAGGAGGGCACGATCGTCGAATGGAAGAAGAAGAGCGGCGATCAGGTGAAATCCGGCGACGTGCTCGCCGAGGTCGAGTCGGACAAGGCGACCTTTGACCTGGAGGCCGATGCCGACGGGACGCTCCAGATCCTCGTCGAGCAGGGCGTGCCGGCCAAGATCGGCGCCCCGATAGCCCGGATCGGCGACGGCGGCGAGGCGCC
>DATEHC010000029.1:0-8520 GCA_035279785.1 Candidatus Dormiibacterota bacterium | reverse complement strand
CGCAGCGATAAGACGCCGCCCGGCACGTTTGGCTGGCCATCGCACGCGCGCGACATCCTGGAGATCGCCGACCGTCTTGGGGCCAAGACCTTCGACCTCATCGGCTGGTCGATGGGGGCGTGGATCGCCATGGTTGTGGCTAAGCAGGCGCCGGACCGCGTGCGCCGGGTGGTCCTCGTCGATGCGGCGGGCCTGCCTGAGGAGTCGATCAAGATCCCGGTCTACGCCGGCCTCGACCGGCTCGCCACCGTCTTTCCGTCGCGCGAGGCCTTCCTGTCGCTCGCGCGCGCGCTGCCCCACTACCAGCCGTTCGAACCCTGGGAGCGCCTGTTCAACTACGAGCTCATCGACATCGATGGCGGGGTCGGCGGGGTCGGCGGGGTCGGCGGGGTCGGCTTCCGCACCCAAAAGGACGCCCCCTGGGAGGACGAGCAATACCGCTTGACCCAGGACCCGTACGAGCTCTGGAAGGCCCTGACCATGCCGGTGCTTCTGCTGCGGGCGTCCCAGCCCATCCCGCCGAACTTCGGGTTCCTGATCACCCCGTCCGACTACGAGCGCTTCCTGCGGGAGGTGCCGACCGCCGAGGGCGTCGAGATCGAGGCCAACCACTACAACATCGGCATGCATCCCGAGGCGGTCAAGGCGATCGCGCGGTTTCTCGACGCTTAGCGCCTCTTCAGCGCGCTCGTCCTAAGATGCAGTCGCTGGTGGTGTTGAAATGACCACTGCGGACCTGGTTTTCGGGGCCTGCCTGCTGGTCGGCGGCGGGCTTCTTCTGCTGACGTTGATCTTCGACGACCTGTTCGGCGGAGTCCTCAACGCCATCCACCTCGGCTTCGACCTCGGCGGCGTTTCGCCCACGCCGGTCCTGCTTGGCTTCGTCGCCATGTTCGGCATCGGCGGCCTCTTCGGCCTCCACAGCCTCAGCCTGGGGCCGGGGCTCGCCACGTTGGTCGGTGGCGGCGCCGGGCTCGTCGGCGCCGGCGTGGTGCTGGGCGCGTTCCGGATCCTCGGAGCGGCGCAGTCCAGCGAGGCGTTCAGCCTCGAGGAGATGGTCGGCGCCACCGGGCGCGTCTCGGTCGCCATCCCCGCCAATCGTTTCGGCAGCGTCCTGATCAGCTTCGCGGGGGCGTCGCACAACATGGCCGCCACCGCGGACGCGGACATCGCCGCCGGCAAGGTCGTGAAGGTCGTGGCCATCGCCGGCAACAACCTCGTCGTCACCCCCGAATCACCGGTGGGCACTGAAGGAGCGCGAACCAATGCCTGAGTTTTTGACGTCAAGCCCGTTTCTCGGCGTCGCGGTCGTCGTCATCCTGCTGCTGCTCGTCGCGTTCGTGGCCAGCCGCTACCACGTCGCCGGCGCCAACGAGGCGCTGATCGTCGCCGGCTCGCGCGGTGCGAAGGTGCGGGACGAGCACGGCCAGGCCGTGTCCGCGCGCGGCGACAAGGGCGTCAAGGTCGTGGTTGGCGGCGGCACGTTCGTGATGCCCCTCATCAACCGCGTCGGCAAGCTCAAGCTCACCGCCCGCCAGATCAGCGTTCAGCTGACGGACGCCGTGACCAGCCAGGGCATCAAGGTCCAGGTCCAGGGCGTCGCGACGTTCAAGATCGGGCGCGACGTCGAGTCGTTGCGAAACGCGGCCGAGCGATTCCTGGACGCGAAGCCGGAGCAGGTCGACTCCATCGTCAAGAACGTGCTCGAGGGGTCGTTGCGCTCGATCGTGGGCACGCTCACGATCGAAGAGCTGATCCGCGACCGGCAGAAGCTCCTGCAGCAGGTGCAGGACGCCGCCAAGGGGGACCTCGCCACCAGCGGTCTCCAGATCGATGCATTCACCATCCAGAGCTTCTCCGACGAGTCGAACTACATCGAGCTGCTCGGCAAGCAGAGCGTCGCCACGGTCAGCCGCGACGCCCGCATGGCGCAAGCGGCGACCGACCAGGACGCGGCGGTTCGGGAGGCGGAGGCCCAGCAGGTGAAGATCAACGCCGCCCGCGACGTGTCGCTGCGGGAGGCGGAGACGCGAACCCAGATCGCCGCCGCCCAGGCGCGCGCCGACCAGTCGGGTCCGCTCGCGCAGGCCGAAGCGCAGCAGGAGGTCGTGCGGCGGCAGACCGAGCTGGCGCAGCTGGAGGCCGACCGCAAGGAGAAGGAGCTGCTTTCATCGACCGTCAAGCCCGCCGCCGCAGAGGCACAAGCCGTCATCGCGCGGGCGGAAGGCGCGAAGCGCGCCCGGATCGCGTCCGCCGAAGCCGATGCCGAGACGACGCGACTGGAAGGTGGGGCGGAGGCCCAGATCGTCCTGACCAAGGGCGAGGCCGAGGCCAAGGCGCTCGCGATGCGGGCGGACGCCTACAAGCAGTTCAACGAGGCGGCCATCATCCAGACCGTCCTGGCGGCGCTGCCCGAGATCGTCCGGGCCGCGGCCGAGCCGATGGGGCACATCGACTCACTCACGGTCATGAGCGCCGACGGCGCCTCCGACATCGTCCGCAACGCGACGCGCGCGATGATCGAATCGACGACGGCGATCAAGGGACTCACGGGCCTCGACGTGCCGAACCTGGTGGGAACCGCCATGGGTCGCGGCTTCGGCCAGCGTCCGGCGGACGGCAACGGCGGGGCGTCGGCTGAGTCGGCTGCGGACCGGATAAGCCAGATCGCGTCGGAAGGGCTGACCGCGTTGAAGACGCGAGCTGTCGAAACCTCGACAGATGCCAAGGCCGCCGCCGAGCAGGCCGCCGCGAAGGCCGAGGCCGAAGCGCAGAAAGTACGGGAGGCAGCCGAGAAAGCCGGCGCCGTGATCGAGGCCAAGGCCAAGGCGGTCGTCCCCAGCGATGGCAACAAGAAGCAGTGGGCGACGTGGACGGCGGACCAGCTGCGGCGCTTGCCCGACGTCAAGTCCTTCGGGACGCTGAAGCTTCGCGAGCTTGCCGACAAGGGACCGGCAGGGGCAAAGGGCGTCTGGGCGAGCGCCAAGGACGCGATGCGCGACTACGCCGAGCTGTCTGTCGACGATCTCATCGCACAGTTCGGAACTGCTCAGCACTGAAAGCGGAAAGCCCGCTTGCGCGAGCTTTCCTAGGCTGGGGTGGGGGCGTGAATTCGAATTTTGGTGGCCGCTTTACCGGCCGACGATATAGTAGCACCGTGCCAGCCGATCCACAACATATAGACAGCTGGGGAAAAGCTCGATGAAGACGCCTCTGCCCCTCGACATGGAGCCCATGCTCTCCGCGATCTCCGAGAACGGCATTCCCCGCGGCGACCGGTGGGAGTACGAGCCGAAGTGGGACGGCTTCCGAACGCTGGTCTTCCGGGACGGCGACGAGGTCGCCCTCATGAGCCGCGGCGGCCGTCCGATGACCCGCTACTTCCCCGAGATTCTGCCCGCGTTCCGGGCCTTGAAGGAGAAGAAGTACGTGCTCGACGGCGAGCTCGTCGTGGTCGGAGCCAACGGCCTCGACTTTGGGGCGCTGCAGCAGCGCGTCCATCCGGCCGAGTCGCGAGTGCGCATGCTCAGCGAGGCGACCCCGTCGTGGTTCATCGCCTTCGACATCATCGCGGAGGGCGAGCAGGACCTGCGCAAGGAGTCGCTCGGCGACCGGCGCAAGCGGCTCGAGAAGCTGCTCAAGGGCGTCAAACCACCGCTGTTCCTGACCCCGTACACACGCGACCCCAAGACGGCGGAGGAGTGGTTCGAGAAGTTCGAAGGCGCCGGCCTGGACGGAGTCATCGCGAAATCCTGGGATGGCCCGTACGTGCCGGGTAAGCGGTTCTGGGTGAAGATCAAGCATCAGCGGACCGCTGACTGCGTCGTCATCGGCTGGCGGAAGACGGCCGACGGATCGACCCTCGGCGCACTCCTGTTAGGGCTCTACGACAAGAAGGGCAGCATCCACTACGTCGGACACACGTCCTCGTTCAGCGCGGCCGAGCGAAAGGAGCTAATCAAAAAGCTCAAACCTTTCGAGACGGAGATCCCCGAAAGCGAGTGGAGCGCGAACCCTGGACGCATGCCCGGTGGGATGAGCCGATGGTCGCGTGGGAAGAAGGACACGGGGGATTGGGTCGCGGTGGAGCCGAAGCTCGTGTGCGAGGTGTCCTACGACAAGCTCGAGGCCGGCGAGCGTTTTCGCCATGCGACAGGTTTTCTGCGCTGGCGCACGGACAAGCCGCCGAAGAAATGCACTTTCGAGCAGATCCTCTCAGTGGCGCAGTTCGACGTTCGGGGGATCTTCGGGAGCAAGTAGCAGAGGCCGCGCGCCCGGACCGCCTGGTCCGTAGTAGCGCATCGCGGCTCGTCCGAGCCCTGTCACCGCGACCCAATCGAATCCCGCGCCAAGCCCGACTCCCACGCCCAGCGGCACCAGCCTTGCGGCCAGCTTCGCGGTGCCGGTCGTGGCCACGCGTGCGAGGATCCTCGTGAGCAGGCGGCCGCTGCCGTGCTGAAGCAGGATGGCGGGCACCCGACGAAAGGCCGCCAGTGCCAGTCGCTCGCCGCCCGCGACTATCACGTCCTCGCGCAGCTTCACCGTGCCGCCGGCGATGCCGACGACGACGAGAGCTTCGAGCACGCGCTCATCCGAGCCTGCCAGCGCATGGCCGTAGAGCATCGCGATGCCCAGGACGAGCTCGATCTCCTGCTCCAGCGCGTAGAGGCTCTGGCTCGTGATGGTGCCGATTGCCAGCGCCGTTCCGATTCCCGGCGCTATCGACGCCGCTCCGCTGAGAGCGCCGGTGGCGGCGACCCGCCGGCGCGTCGAGCGGATGAGCTCGCGCGCGAGCTGCTCCGAGGTGAGGTCCGGATGAGTTGCTCGCAGCCGGTCGACCTTCGCTCGAATGGCCGGCTCGCGACTCTTGACCGCGTTTTCGAGCGACCTCAGGACGAAGCGCAGCTGCGGCGGGAGCTGATCTGGGTCCACCGTCTCGAAGACTACCGGACGATATTTGGCGCGAGCGGTTCGCACCTCCCGAGGCCCCGCCCGAATACGTAGTTGCGACTGAGTCGCGATAACGAATAACCTTCAGGTGATGGCCTCCGTCGGGGTTCTGCTGAGCCGATCGTTCGACCGCGGGGAGCGCCGGCGCATGGCGGGCTTCTTCGGCTCGGTGGCCGCGCTGCACCTTGTCGGCTGGGGATTGCTGCTGATCTACGGGGCCAACCACCCTGGCTTTCTGGCGCTCGGCGGCCTCGCGTACACGTTCGGGCTGCGCCACGCCTTCGACGCCGACCACATCTCGGCAATCGACAACACGACGCGCAAGCTGCTGCAGAACGGGCGCAAGCCGGTCGGCGTCGGTTTCTTCTTCTCGCTCGGCCACTCGACGGTCGTGCTTTTGATCGCGGTCGCGCTGGGCCTCGCCGTCAAATGGGTGGTCGAAGGGGTCGTCTCCAACGGGGGTGAGCTCAGGAGCGTCGGCGGCGCGGTCGGCACGCTCGTGTCGGGCGGATTCCTCGTCGCGATCGGCATCCTCAACCTCATCGTCCTACTCGACATCGTTCGCGTGTATCGGAACATGCGGCGCGGCGAGTACGACGAGGCCGGGCTGGAAGAGGAGTTGATGTCGGGCGGGCTGATGACGCGCGTGTTCGGCCGCATCTTCCGGCTCGTCGACCAGAGCTGGCACATGTATCCGATCGGCTTTCTGTTCGGCCTCGGCTTCGACACCGCGTCCGAGGTTGCGCTGCTCGCGATCTCCGCGGGCGCGGCGGCGCAGGGATTGCCGTTTGCCGCGGTCATATCACTGCCGCTGATCTTTGCCGCCGGCATGTCGCTGATGGACACGGCCGACGGTGCGTTCATGTCGAAGGCGTATTCCTGGGCCTTCGCGAGCCCAATCAGAAAGGTGTTCTACAACCTGACGGTGACGGGCCTGTCGGTGTTCATCGCGCTCTTTGTGGGCGTGGTGGAGCTGACCCAGATCGTGATCCGCCTCCTGGGACTGCACGGGTCCGTCTTCAATGCGATCGCGGGCTTCGACTTCATCGGCAAGTCCGGCTTCGTGATCGCGGGCGCGTTCGTCGTGACGTGGGTGGCTGCGTTGCTCTTCTACAAGGTTCGCCGCATCGACGAGCGGTGGAGCGCGGCGATGGAGAAGGTCGCCTAGCCCCGCTCCTCGAGGCCGTAGACCCGTCGCGCGGTCGCACCGAAGATGGCCTCGTCCGGTCCAACTATCTGTCGCAACGCATCCATCACCTGGGCGTAGGCGGCGGCCAGCATGCACACCGGCCAGTCCGAACCAAACATGCACCGCTCCGCACCAAACCACCCGACGACGCGGCGCACGTAAGGAGCGAGCTGCTCCGGAGTCCACGAGTCCCACGCGGCTTCGGTCACGAGCCCGGACAGCTTGCAGGTCACGTTGGGCTCGTCGCTGAACGGCGCAAGATGCTCCTCCCAGTCGCCATCCCAGCGCGTACCGGCGATGCGCGGTTTGGCCGCGTGGTCGATGACAAACGAAACCGTCGGATTGCGCCGCACGGTGGTCAATGCGGCGGGTAGCTCCCGCGGCCGCACGAGAAGATCGAAGACCAGCCCTGCCTCACCCACGGCTCCGATGCCCCGCCGCACGTCGTCGCGCAGCAGCCAGGCCGGATCGGGCTCGTCGTGGACCTGGTGGCGGACGCCGACCAGCGGCTGCTCCACGAGCGAGGCGAGCGTGCCCGCGATCGCGGGCGAGGCGAGGTCGACCCATCCCACGACCCCGGCTACGAAGTCCGTCGCCGCGGCCGTCTCCAAGAACTCGCGCGTCTCGTCGCTGCTCGAGATTGTCTGCACAAGGATGGTGCGGTCTACGCCCGCCGCCGCGAGGAGAGGCCGCATGTCGTCGGGGCCGAACGGGCGACGAATCGAGTCGAGCTCGGCTCCCATCCACGGGTAGTCCCGGCGCGACGGATCCCAGAAGTGATGGTGGGCGTCGACGATCATGCGTCGAGGTCCGTCCACAGAGCGTCGGGGATTGGTGCTTTGAAGAGCCGCACGTTCTCCTCGACCTCGGCGGCGGTCCGGCAGCCGGTGAGGACCGAGGCGACCGCTGGATTCCGAAGTGGAAACTGCAGCGCCGCAGCCTTCACGTCCACGCCGTGCTGCTTGCACCTCGCGGCGATGCGGTCCGCCCGCGCGACCAGCTCCTTCGGCGCCTGCGAGTAGTTGTAGTGCCGCGTCGATCCGGACTCGGCAAGGATGCCGCTGTTGAAGACGCCGCCGGCGATCACGGCGATTCCGCACTCCGCGCAAAGCGGGAGCAGCTCCTCCGCACCGGTGCGATCGAGCAGCGTGTAGCGGCCGGCGAGAAGGAAGCAGTCGAAGTCAGCCTCGCGCGCGAATCGGGCGAGCATCTCCGGCTGGTTCATCCCGGCACCGATCGCGCGGACGGTTCCATCTGACCGCATCCGATCGAGCGCTCTGTACGCGCCGTGCAGCGCCTCGTCGAAATGCTCGTCGGGATCGTGGATGAGCAGCACGTCCACGCGGTCGAGGGCAAGGCGTTCCAGGCTTGCCTCGACGCTCCGCATCGTCGCGTCGTACGAGAAATCGAAGACCGGGTTGAGCGGTGGGGTTCCCTTCCACGCCTGGCCGGGCTCGGGCGGCGCTCCGGACTTCAGCAGGCGCCCGACCTTGGTCGAGATCACGAACTCGTCGCGTGGCTTGGTCCTCAGCACCGCACCCAGGCGCTTCTCCGAGAGTCCAAACCCGTAGAGCGGCGCGGTGTCGAAGTACCGCACCCCGCCATTCCATGCGGCTTCGATCGTGCGGTGCGCTTCGTCTTCGCCGACGGCCTCGAACAGCCCGCCGAGCGGCGCTGTGCCCAGCCCCAACCGGCCGAGCGGGATCAGAGCTCGAAGATCTTCTTCATGCGATCGCTGCCCGCGCCGCTGAAGTCATGCGTGACGGTCATCATCGTTGCGATCTCCGCCTCCCAGCGAATGCTGGTCGGATCCTTCGCGATCTGAGCAATCGCGCGATCGTAGTCGTCGCACTCGATGAAGTGGAAGAGGTCGAGTCCGTCGCGAAAGATCACGTACCGGGTGATGCCCGCGCGGCGAATCTCCACGAGCACATCCGGCCAGACGTTGCGGTGGTACTCGTCGTAGCGCTCCTCGGCACCGGGCTTGATGCGCGTGTGGAGCGCGACCTCCATCAGCACGTCTCGGCCGCGGCAAGCTGCGCGCGCAACCACCGCTCGCCGCTTGCGATGTGCGCGGTCGCCGCCGCGCGGGCAAGCTCCGGATCGCCCGCGACTATCGCCTCGTAGATGCGGCGGTGCTCTTCTCGCGTCTCGTCGAGCGCGTCGTCCGCGGCGCGGCCGTGCCACAGCCGCACGCGCATCGTGCGCGTGGACAGGCTCGCCAGAAGCGAGGCGAGCACCGCGTTGCCGGCGGCCCGCGCGATGACTGCGTGGAACGCGACGTCCGCCTCGACCAGCTCCTCCACGGTATGTGCCTGGCGCATGCGGTCGAGAATGCGGGCGAGGTCTTCTTTCTCGACGGCGTCGATGCGGCCGGCGGC
>DATEHC010000028.1:0-34875 GCA_035279785.1 Candidatus Dormiibacterota bacterium | reverse complement strand
GACGACGTCACCGAGAAGAGCGACGAAGACCGTGAGCGCGAAGCCGAGACCGTACGCGACAAGAGAACCTGGTAGCCAAGACCAGGGTTAGGGAAGGGAAAGGACCATTGCTTCGACGACCGATCCCTTTTTGAGCGACTGATCGCCGGCGGGCACGCGCACCAGCGCGTGCGCGCCGGCCAACGACATCAACCGCGACGACGACTGCGATCCGGTCGTGGATGCCACCAGCTCGCCGTTTTCGCGCCGCAACGTGACCCGCTGATATTCAGTTCGGTCCTGCGTTGGCCGGGCGTCATAGTCGAGACGGACCGGCAATGTCGGGCGGTGCAGCTGCGCAAACCCCTGCATCTTCCGCAGCGCCGGGCGCACGAACACCTCGAACGTGACCAACGACGAGACGGGAAATCCAGGCAGCCCAAACGCGACGCGTCCCTTGGACAGCGTCGCGAAAGTGAAGGGCTTGCCGGGCTTGAGTTTCACGCGACCGATGTGGACCTCACCGAGCGACTCGAGCAGCGGCTTGACGAGGTCGTGCGTGCCGACAGACACGCCACCCGAGGTGACGAGCGCGTCCGCATGCATCAGCGCCTCGATGACGAGACTTCGCAGCGGGTCGGGCTCGTCGGGCGCGATCCCGAGGACGTTGACGTCGACGTCGGCATCGCGCAATGCGGCGAGCAGCGCCCACCGGTTGGAATCCGGGATCTGACCGACGAGCGGGGTCTTCCCCACCTCGACGAGCTCGTCGCCCGTCGACATCAGAGCGACCCGCGGGCGGCGGCGCACCGGCAGTCGCGCCCGGTTGGTGGCGGCGGCGATGCCGATCTCGGCCGCGCCAAGCTGCGTGCCGGCGGAAAGGATGCGATCGCCCGCAGTCAGGTCGGCTCCCACCTTGTGATAGTTCGTGCCCGGCTTCAGTCCTGCCGGGACCGTGACCGTGTCCCCCGCGAGCTGCACGTCCTCGACCATCACGACCACGTCCGCGCCTTCGGGGACCACGCCTCCGGTCAGAATGCGCGCCGCGCTGCCGGGCACCACCTCGCCGCCGAAGGGACGGCCCGCGGCGGACTCGCCGAGCACGCGCAGGGTCTTGGCGGCGTCGGCGGCTCGCACCGCGTACCCGTCGACCGCGCTGGCTGGAAACGCCGGCAGGGGAAACTGTGCGATCAGGTCTTCCGCGAGCACACGCCCGAAGCACTCGGCGAGGGGGACCTGCTCGGCGCCAAGCACCGATATGTGCTCGAGGACGGTCCGGGCCGCCTCGTCGGAGTCGATCAGCGGATAGCTGGAAACTCTCACGTCACTTGACGATAGTCCGGCCTAACCACCCATTCGCGACGCGCCGACCCGCCGATGGTCCGGACTATCGCGCGAGGCTCACTCGTAGCGCAGCGCGCGCGAGGGGTCCTGGACCGCTGCCCGGAGCGCAGGCAGCAGGCCACTGACGCTGCTCAGCAAGACCGCCAGCACGATCGCGATGAGGACGACGGGCACGTCGGTGCGGAAGACGTCGAACCCGGTGCTCGCGACGGATTGCGTCAGCCTGTCGACAGCAGCGTTGCCGAGCCGGCCGAGGCCGACCGCGACCAGCGCTCCGATCAGGCCGCCGGCCAGCCCGATGCCGGTCGCCTCAGCGAGGAACAGCAGCATCACATCGCGCGACCGCGCGCCCAGTGCCTTCATGACGCCGATTTCCTTCGTGCGTTCGAGAACGACCGTGTACATCGTGTTGGCGATGCCCAGACAGGCGAGCAGGAGCGCGACGATCGCCAGGCCGAGCAGTGCGATTCTCAGCTTGCCGAGCAGGTCCTCGAAGTTGCGGAACTGATCACCGAAGGTCTGCGTCTGGAAGCCAAGCGCGTCGACGCTGCTGCGCAGCGCGCCCACAGAGAGCCCGGAGTCCGCTAGCAGGGTCACACTGGAGTATTCGCCGCCCTTCCAGCCGTTCGGGCCCGCGAGCGTCGACCAGTATGAGCGCATGACGCCGTACGGCGCGAGCGCGCCGGGTGAACCGGCCGGCATGTAGTCGCTGGAGACGATGCCCGAGACGATGAAGGTCAGCGTCGTCGGCTGCGTCACCTGGTTCTTCGTCAGCGCGGGCATCAGCGCACCTGACGTGGCCGTGAACTTCACCTGCGTCCCGACTGCGCCGGCGGGCGACTTGAATCCGAGCGCGACGGCCTCGCTGTCCGTGAGCAGCAGCTCGGTGGATTTGTCGGAGCTCGGCATCCGCCCAGCGGTCACGGAAGGCAATGCGCTCGAGGAATGCAGCGGCGGAAGCGAGACGAGCTCACCCGACGGCAGCGACTGTGGGGCGGTCGTGCCCAGGGATGGTCCGGAAGTCGCGAACGTGCCGGACATCCCGAGCTGGCCCCACGCCGCTCGGACGTGCGGCAGCCCGGACAGCGTGCCCAGCGTCGCGGCGTCGAGGGCCGGCGTGCGGGCGTCGGCCACCGGGTAGACGGCCACCTGGTGGACCTGGCTCGTCGCGAGCGCGGGCGCATCGAGGGCCTGCTGAAGCCCGGTGGCGAGCGCCCCGATGAGGCTGACCGCGGCGATGCCGATGGCCACCCCGGTGGTGGTCAGGACGGACCGCAAAGGCCTGCGCCCGGCGCTGCCCAGGCCCAGCCGGAGCGTGTCGCGCCAGTGCATCCGCGGCGCGGGGTCGAGGGGATCCTGGCTGCGGACGGTGGGCTTGCCGGACTCGAGCTCGATCGCCCGGCCGTCGATCATTCGCACCACGCGGGTGGCTCGGCGCGCGACCTCGGGGTCGTGCGTCACCAGGACCACGGTGGCGCCGCGGTGGTTCAGGTCCTCGAGCAAGGACAGCACGCCCTCGCCCGCGGTCGAGTCGAGGCTGCCGGTCGGCTCGTCGGCGAGGATCAGCCCTGGGCGGTTGGCGAGGGCCCGCGCGACCGCGACCTTCTGCTGCTCACCGCCGGAGAGCCGCCCGGCGCGGGTCCTGCCGCGGCGCTCGAGGCCGACCAGCGCGAGCAGGTGGCGGGCTCGCTTGAGCCGCTGCTCGGGCTCGACGCCGGCCAGCACGAGCGGCAGCGCCACGTTGTCCTCGGCCGTCATCGACGGGATGAGGTTGAACGTCTGGAAGATCGTGCTCACGCGCTGGAGCCGGTAGTCGGAGAGCTCGCGGTCGGGAAGCTCGCCGAGCGGCAGGCCGGCGCCGTAGACGTGGCCGGTGGTCGGCCGGTCGAGCCCGCCCATCAGCGACAGGAGGGTGCTCTTGCCGCAGCCGCTCGGCCCGACGATGGCCACGAACTCGCAGGGGCCGATGTCGAGGGTGACGTTCTGGAGGGCCGTGACGTGCATCTCGTCGCGGCCGCCGAACTCGCGGGACACCGCGTCGAGCCGGAGCCCTACCGCCTGGCCGAGGAGGTCCTTGAACTCATCAGTGGTCTCAGGCTCGACCTGCTGCGTTGGGACATCGTCCGGACGATCGACCGTTTGCTCGGCGATCGGGGGCAGTTCGTCCGGACGAACGTCCACGACCTCGTCAGGCGCCGCCTCGACCGTCCCATTCGCTCCGTTTTGCGCCGCCTGAGCGGCTTCACGAGCCTCATGGCGCGCGCGGCGACGGCGGCGTTTGGAGCCGCTGGTTTCGCCGGGCTCTTGAACGGCTGTGGCCACCCCGCCCCTCCTTCCTACCCGCAGTCTAAGTGTTGAGTTAACGGTCAGAAGCTCGGTTTGGCTACTTGCTCCTCGAGCCAGTTCAGATAGGCGGACGAGCCGCCCTGGATCGGGACCTGGAGTATCTCGGGCACATCGTAGGAGTGGTGGCTGCGCACGTACTCCTCGACCTTCGGAGCGAGCGACTCGAGGGTCTTGATCAACAGGAGCGCCTCGTGGTCGCGCTGCAGCTGGCCGTCCCAGTAATAAAACGACGCGACCGTCGGGATGACGTTGCAGCAGGCCGCGAGATGCTCGACCACGAGCCCTTCGCCGAGACGCTCCGCATCGTCTCGCGCCCCGGCGGTCACCAGGACGAGGACTGCCTTCTCCCCCATCGCCATCGACTAATTCTGCGGTCTACCGGCGCGGCGAGGTCGGTCGAGCCACACAGTGCCTGCGAGCAGTGCGATCGCCCCGAGCACCAAACCCCCGACCACGTCGGATTCCCAATGCACGTCGAGGTACAGCCGGTCGAAGGCGACGAGCACGATGATGACGACGGCACCGATCACGGCGAGGAGCCTGACAGGTGGCGATGGTGAGAGGCGGCGGATGACGAACGCGATCAGTCCGTACACGATCACGGTCCGCATCATGTGGCCACTCGGAAAGCTGTTGGCGGCGGCACCCGAGCCCGACAGAAGCTGGCTGATGCTCGGGCCGTCGGCTTCGGCGATGGAAGCAGGCGGCGGCGGGTGGTGAAGGTTGAGCTTGTAGAAGATCTCGAATCCTTGGGCGGCCAGAAAAACGATGAAGACCAGCGCGTCCGAGCCGAAGCCCGCGCGCCACACATAGAAGGTGAGGCCGGCCATGAGGATGCCGGTGACTTCGATGCTCCCGAATTCCGCGATGAGCTGAAACAGACCGTGCAGCCAGGGCTTCCATGCGTCGTGCATCGCGACCGCAACCTGCTTGTCGAGCGAGTTGAAGGCGCCCGCGGTGATCGCGATCGTGAGCGCGATGAAGGCGACGCCCAGCCCGACGGTGCTGTAGAGGCGGGTCGCTATCGCTGGCAACGGGTGCAGAAAACGGTGGTGCGACCGGCGATGCGCACCGCGCGCAGCGGCCGACCACACGTGAAGCAGGGTTCGCCCGCGCGGCCGTAGACCAGAAGCTTTTCCTGCTGACCGCCGAGCTCGCCCCACGCGTCGCGGTACGTGTCCACCGAGCTGCCGCGATTGGCGATCGCGGTCCGCAGCGATTCGCGTAGCGACTCGTGGAGCCTCGCCGCCGACTTTCGGCCCAGCGTCGCGGCGATGCGATCAGGCCGCAGTCTCGCGCGATGCAGCGATTCGTCGGCGTAGATGTTGCCGACGCCGGCGACGGCTTTCTGGTCGAGGAGCACGGCCTTCAACGGAGCATTGCGTTTGCGCAGGCGGCGATAAAGCTCGTCGGCGGCGAAGTCGGGATCGATGGGCTCGGGCCCGAGGCGCGGCATCTTCTTCGCATCGAGGAGCGCGGACTCAGTGCCGAGCAGCAGACGCCCGAACCGGCGTGGGTCGCGGTAGCGGAGCTGACGGCCGTCGTCCAGGAAGAAAACGGCGTGGGTGTGCTTGGCGAGCGGAGTGATCTCATCGAAGAGGCGCAGCTGGCCGGTCATTCCCAGGTGCACGACGAGCAGGAGGTTGTGAGAGAGGTGGATGAGGATGTACTTGCCGCGCCGCCCCACCGACTCGATGCGCATGCCAACGATCGCGTCGACGAACTGCTCTGGCTCGGGGTGGCGAACGATGGTCGGAAACGCCAGCTCGGCCCTCGCGATCGTGCGTCCGACCAGGTGCGGCCGCAGGTCGGCCACGATCGTCTCGACCTCGGGCAGCTCAGGCACGTCAGGCGCGAACGACCGCGAGCTTCTGCATGTCGGCCCAGTTCGCGCCGACCTTCATCTCCACCTCGATCCCGGTCTCGAGCTCGTAAGCGCCGGTCATG
Organism: Candidatus Dormiibacterota bacterium; assembly: GCA_035279785.1. GTDB lineage: Bacteria > Chloroflexota > Dormibacteria > Dormibacterales > Dormibacteraceae > 40CM-4-65-16. The sequence continues at coordinate 29,259 of DATEHC010000028.1, read as the reverse complement.
ATGCGGGGAACCTTCTCGGCAAACTGATCGACCTCGGGTCGCGGGACTTCGAAGAGGAGCTCATCGTGCACCTGCAGGAGCATTCGGCCCTCGATCTGATCGTCCTCGATCTCCCGGTGCAGGCGGACCATCGCGATCTTGATGATGTCGGCGGCCAGGGACTGCATCGGAAAGTTGATGGCCATGCGCTCGGCCGCGCTGCGCAGCATGAAGTTCGGTGAGCGAAGGTCGGGGATCGCGCGCCGCCGTCCCGTCGCGCTGACCACGAATCCTTCCTCACGCGCGCGCCTGCGCACGTCGTCGAGGTATTCGCGAAGCCGCGCGTACGTCGACCAGTACTGGCCGAGAAATTCACGCGCGACATCGCCGGTGATGCTCAGCTGCTGCGCGAGGCCGTACTCGCCCTGGCCGTAGATGGAGCCGAAGTTGGCGACCTTCGCGAGCCGTCGTTGATCCGGCGTCACCGACTCGAAAGGAACCTTGAACACCGCGGACGCCGTCGCCGTGTGGATGTCCTGGCCCGCGCCGAACGCCTCCATCAATTTGGGGTCACCGCTGAGGTGCGCAGCGATGCGCAGCTCGATCTGCGAGTAGTCCGCCGACACCATCACGTGGTCGGGACGGCCGGCCTTGAACGCGCGCCGGATGCGCTGGCCGAGCTCTGTGCGAATCGGGATGTTCATGAGGTTCGGGTTGGACGACGACAGCCTTCCGGTCGCGGTGCTCGCCTGCCCGAACGAGGTGTGGACCCGTCCGCTCAGGGGATCGACCAGCTGCGGCAGCGCGTCGACGTACGTCGACTTCAGCTTCGAAAGCTGTCGGTACTCCTCGATCAGCGGCACTATCGCGTGCTTGTCGCGCAGCGCTTCCAGCGTGTCAGCGTCCGTGGAGTAACCCGTTCTGGTTCGCTTACCGACGGGCAGCCGCAGGTCTTCGAAAAGAACCTTGGCCAGCTGCTGCGGTGCGTTGAGGTTGAACTTCTGACCCGCGACCTCTTCGACCTCCGCCTCGATGGCCGCGAGCTGCGAGCCCAGCTCGTCCTGCATCTGCTTGAGGTAAGGCACGTCAATCGCGACGCCCTCCGACTCCATGTCCGCGAGCACGCCGGCGAGCGGTAGCTCGATCTCGTGGAACAGGTAGTCGACGCCGAGGTTGCGCATCTCCGCCTCGAGGCGCGGGCGGAGGTTGAGGATCGCTTCGGCGCGCCGGGCCGCGAACTCCGCGGCCTCGTTCTCTGGAACGGCCGACGCTTTCCGCGCCGCCCGGCCGGTGCCGAGCAGCTGCTCGGAGCTGACCAGCTCCAGGCCGAGGAACTCGCGCGCGAGGTCTTCGAGGCGCGGGTCGCGCGACCCTGCGCCGAGGAGGTAGGCGGCTAGAAACGTGCTGAACGCCCAATCGCGCCGGCCGCCGCCCAGGGAGCGCAGAGCGAGCTCAGTCTCCTTGGCGTCGTGCCCGGACATCGGCCGGCCGGAGAGCGTCGAAGCCACCGCGTCCATCGCCTCGGGCTGCGTCACGTAGAAGGTCTTGCCGCCGCTGGACACGCCCAGTCCCGAGATCCGCGCGCCCCGGCCGGCGCCTTCGGTGAACGCGAACACTCCAACGTCCGGTGAACCATCGAGCAGGCTCGCCGCCTGGGCCGGCTCGGTCACGATCTCGAGTCCCGCGGGCGTCGGCGCGGGCGCGAAGGAGAGGCTGGGCTGGACGGGCACCTGGTCGGGCGGCGGGAACCGGCTCAGCAGCTGCCGAAATTCGAGGTGGTCGAAGACGCGCCGCGCGCGGTCGTAGTCGTACCGGGTCCAGCGGGCCCGCTCGAGGTCCAGCTCGATGGGCACGTCCTTGACGATCGTCACCATCCGCTTGCCGAGCCTCACCTTGTCGGAGTTCGCGGTCAGCGAAGTCTTCAGGCGGCCCTCGGGCAGCTCGCCCAGTCGATCGAGCAGCGCTTCGACGCTGACGAAATCCTGCACGAGCTTCGCGGCCGTCTTGTCGCCCACGCCGGGCACGCCGGGGATGTTGTCCGACGTGTCGCCGCGCAGGGCCTTGAAGTCGACGAGCTGCGGCGGCTCGAAGCCGTAACGCTGGCGCACCTGGTCCGGTCCGTAGACGAACGTGTCGGTGATCCCGCGACGGGGCACGAGGGCTTCGACCGACTCGGTGACGAGCTGCAGGCAGTCCAGGTCGCCGGAGACGATCGTCACCGAGTGCCCCCGCTCCTCGGCGATTCGCGCGAGCGTGCCGATGAGGTCGTCGGCCTCGAATCCCTCGACCCCGTAGATCGGGATGGAGAACGACTCGAGCACCTCGCGCACCATCTCCACCTGCGGCCGCAGGTCGTCGGGCATGGCGCGGCGGCCGGCCTTGTAGTCCTCGTACTCCTTGGACCGGAACGTGGGCTTGCCCAGGTCGAACGCGGCGATGGCGAACTCGGGCCTCGACGCAAGGACGATCGCCAGCATCGAGGTGAAGCCGTAGACGGCGTTCGTGACCCTGCCGTCCGACGTGCTCATCGGCGGCAGCGCGAAGAACGCCCGATAGATGAGGCTGTGGGCGTCGATCAGGATCAGGCGCCCGCGTCGTCCCTTCGCCACGTCCAAATGTTACGTACGGCCAACCGCCGCCCTACGCGTGCCTCCTGGGGGGCTCGCGCGTTCAAAAGGAAGGGAGTTGGAGGACCGAAAGCTAGAATGGACCCGAGGATGAAAAACCTCATCGAGGTGTCCGTGGACAGCATTCGCATACACATGCCGACTGCCCAGCACCTCGTGATCCTCAAGGAGAAGGAAGCCGATCGCTACCTTCCGATCTGGATCGGTTCTTCCGAAGCGCAGGCCATCGCGACGAAGATTTCTGGGAACACGCTGGGACGCCCGCTGACGCATGACTTGATGGCCAGCTTTTGCAGCGACCTCGGCATCAGCATCAAGCGCATCGTCGTCACCAAGCTCGCGGACCAGGTCTACTACGCGCGCCTTTACGTGAAGCAGAACGGACGCGACCTGGACTTCGATGCGAGACCTTCCGACGCGATCGCTCTCGCGGTTCGCGTCGAGTGCCCGATCTTCGTCGCCTCAGAGGTGATGGAGAGCGCCGGCATCGTCCCCGAGGCCGACGAGCTCGACGGCGACAAGGAGAAAGTCGAGAACACAGTCGTCGACGACGAGCGCCTCGCTGTGTTTCGCGACTTCGTCAACAGCCTGGACCTCCCGGAGCTTCCCGACGAGCCGGGTGCCAAGGACGAACCCGGCGGCGGCGCGGCCCCCGGAGGACGTCCCGGCCGAGGCTAGAACACGCCGCTCTCGAGCGAGCTCGACCTCGGACTGCGGGTTTTTGCGGCATTGATCCTGGGTCTGGTGCTTGGCCTCGAGCGCGAGCTTCGAGGCTACCCAGCAGGCCTGCGGACGACGGGACTGGTGACGGCCGGTGCGTGCCTGTTCACCGGTCTCGGTCTGGTTCCGTTTCCCGGCAAGAGCGTGGACCCCACCAGGATCGCTGCTCAGATCGTGACTGGAGTCGGATTCCTGGGGGCGGGCAGCATCCTACGTCAGGGCGAGGACATCAGAGGACTGACGACGGCCGCGTCGATCTGGATCGCGGCGGCGATCGGCATGGCCGTCGGATTCGGCTACTACTTCACTGCCATCGTCTCCACGGCCCTGGTTCTTGTCACGCTGGTCGGACTGCGCTGGATCGAGGTGCGCTTCTTTCCGCACAAGCACGATCGGCGTAGGGGTGACGTCAAGAGCGAGCCGACGCCCCCATGACGGTCGCGATCGTCACCGATTCGACCGCGGATCTTCCGGCGCAACTGGCTCGCACGCGATCGATCACCGTCGTGCCCCTGACGCTCAACTTCGAAGGCCGGTCGTTGCTCGACGGCGTGGACATCAGGCCGTCAGAGTTCTACCGCAAGCTGCCGAACGCGACGACGCATCCGACAACGTCGCAACCGTCGGCGGGCCGATTCGCGGAGGCGTACTCGGAACTGTTGAACGACCACGACGACGTCATCTCCATTCACATCTCGGAAAAGCTGAGCGGCACCTACACATCAGCGGTGCAGGGCGCGGAGATGACGGATCCGAAACGAGTGCGCGTCATCGACTCGACGCTCGTGTCCATGAGTCTCGGCCTCATCACGCTCGCGGCATCGGAGATGGTTTCGCGCGGCGAAGACGCATCGTCGATCGTGGAGCGCGTCACCGCGATGCGCGATCAGGTCCAGACATATTTCTCGGTGGCCACGCTCGAGTTCTTGCGTCGCGGCGGCCGCATCGGACGCGCGAGCGCGATGCTCGGCTCGGTTCTGCAGGTGAAACCGGTGCTCTGCATTCGCGACGGGCTGGTCACGCCGCTCGAGCGCGTGCGCACTTTCGACCGCGCGCTCAAGCGCGTCGTCGAGCTGACGCTCGAGGTGGATCGCGGAAAAGGTCTGTGCGTGATCGTTGGTCACGCGGACGCCGAAGGCGATGCCGAGCGCGTGGCCAAAGAGCTCGAACCTCACTGCGAGACGCTGATGATCCAGCCGCTTGGACCCGTGGTCGGCGCGCACGCCGGTCCGGGCGTCGTCGGCGTCGGCTGCTACCCCGCCGACATCCTTCCGCTCGGAATCAAGTCCGTCGCCAGCGCACGGACTTCGGCGTAGCCGACTTCGCGACCAGGCCGTCGACCGCAAGCGCCTGCAGGTGGGCCAGGCCTTCCTGGAGGGCCAGCCTCTTCTCGTAGAGGTTCTGGCGAGGGCCCCACAGCTCGAGCGCAACCTGCCAGCCGCTCTTGCCGTCTAGTTCGGTAGTGCGCCCTGCGCGCGCCGGGCGGCGGTCGACGATCTCGAGGATCTGATCGAAGCGCCTGCGGTGATGGCGCGTGAGGGCGTCCACTCGCGCCGCGATCGTGTCGAACGGCCGCCCATGCGCGGGCAGCACGCGGTTCGGCTCGAGCTCGACCATTCGCCGCAGGCCATCGAGGTAGTCGTGCAGCGGATCGGGCGTGCTCTGCGGGTGCAGACCGATGTTGGGCGACAGCTCGGGCAGGATGTGATCACCAGCGAAGAGAAGGCCTGATGACTTCTCGAAGAGGCAAACGTGTCCCGGCGAGTGGCCCGGCGTCCACTCGACACGCAGCGAGTGGCGGCCCATCACAACGTCTTCGGCGCCGTCCAGCTGCACCGCGGGGTCGGCCGGCTTGACGACCTGGCTCAATGCGCGCTGCGAGTTGCTCACGACCTCGGCCTCATCGCCCGGCACTCCGTTGATCAGCAGGTACTGCCGCACCTCGGCAACGAGCTGCTCGAGCTCGACGTAGCGCGGCTGCACGAGGGGCACCTCGAGGCGGTGGATGTAGAGGTCGGCGCCGCCCTCGCCGGCGAGCGTTCCTGCCGCTCCGTAATGGTCCGGATGGATGTGCGTCACGAGGAGCTTGCGCAGCCGCCTCGCGCCGACCTGCCGGACGGCGGCGCGGATCATCTCCACCGACTCCTCGGAATTCATCCCGCAGTCGAGAAGGTCCACCTCGTCTCCGTCGCGGAAAAGAAAGACGTTGACGAGGCCGTCCTCGAACGGGATCGGCAGCCGGAGCTCGTGGACGTCGGCCGCGACCTCGGTCAACGCAAGCTCGACTGCCATTCCGGCATTGTGGCGGGAGTCGTATATCTAAGATGAGTAGTCGTTCGTACTCGAACGTACTAAAACTGGAACCAAAGCTCAGGGAGGGTTCGATGTCCGAAGTCCAGATGACCCCCGACCAGATCGTCGAGGCAATGCCCGAGTACCTCATTCCCGAGAAGGCGGGCTCGACGAACGCCACGATCCAGTTCGACCTCAGCGGCGATTCGGGCGGCAAGTGGTGGCTGAAGATCGCGGACGGCAAGGCCGAGTCCGGCAAGGGCGATGCTCCCGAGCCGCCGAAGCTGACGCTCCTCGCCGACTCTCACGACTGGGTCAACATCATGACCGGCAAGCTGGACGGCACCGCCGCGTTCATGCAGGGCAAGCTCAAGATCAAAGGCGACATGGGCCTGGCCATCAAGATGCAGTCCCTGTTCCGGAGGCCTACCTAAGGGCAGGTCTCCTTCGGATAGTCCGGACTATCCGGGGTTTTGGCGGCCAGAAAAGGCTGGTTTGCCGGACTATGCAGAAGCGTCGGAGCGCTAGTAAGTGAATTTCCAGGTCCCGAGCCTGGAAGTCATCTCCCCATCAAGGTCGAGGAGGCTCGGGTGTACGTCGAGGATCACGACATCGTGTTGCGTCAGCGCGACAAGCCTTCCGTCGTCGAGCTTCGCGGCCTCGATCGCGTTGCCCCAGTCAAGGCGGTCGCCCCGTCGCGCGTGAGGTAGGTTGCTGGTCAGCCAGCTGCCGAGGTCTGACGCTGCCCCGCGATTGTCCGTCGAGATGATCATGAAGCCGAAAAGCCCGGTCTCCGTCGGGCAGGTCGCGGGCGTGCCCGACGGCGGTGTCGGGCACTGCGGCTTGCAGTCGGTCAGGCAGGTGATCTCGAAAGTCAGGTCGACGCCCGTCGGGCTGTCCGTGGCCTGGAGCTTCTGCGTGTACCGCCACGAGCTCGGGTAGCAGAACCCCCAGCCCAGCTGCTGGTCGGTGTAGCCGTGGTCGCCGTTGGCGCACTTGAGATCGCCGCCGATCTGAGGTACGGTAGGCACGGACCGCGGGGCAGAACCGACCTGGCAGCCCGAAAGGATCGCCAGGAGCATCAGGACGGCCACAGCGGCCAGGGCTTTCCGGGGGATTGGCGGCGGGGACGGCATTCGGCGACTAATTGTGGGGGCGAGTACGCGCGAACGTGCACGCGTTGTGCTCATCGGAACCAAACACGGCCAGTGCCGGTAATACGTTTGGAGGGGGGTTTTCAATGGCGGCGAAGAAGAAGGGAAGCGCTCCGGAGGAGAGGCTGGAGGCCGACAGGAGACAGCTCGAGCTCCTGGCTGCGCAGTGCGGCGAGGAGGCGGGTCTCCACCGTCCGCTGAACGACGTGGTCGGCGGCGTGATCACCGGCATCCCGGAGGAGACCGACCTTGCGCAGGCCCTGTCGGACCGGGAGACGAGCGACATCCTCGTCCACCTGCTCGACCAGAACCGCGAGCAGGTCGAGAGGGCGCTCGAGCGCCTGCGCGAGGGCGCCTACGGGATCTGCGAAGGCTGCGGCCGCCGCATTCCCGAGGCCCGGCTGCACTACCAGCCGGCCGCGACTCGCTGCGTGGAGTGCCAGGGTCACTGGGACCGGCTCAACGGCAGGACCGCCTAAAGCTTGTAGGCCGTCGGGCCCCGGGAAGGCGTAGGGCGAAGCCCTAACCTTTCCGCGTGCGAGCGCGAATCCCTTGGCAATGGATCGCGCTCTTCGCAGCGGTCAAGCTCGCGCTGACGATGTCTGTGGCCGGCCGCTATGGCTGGCACCAGGACGAGCTGTACTACCTCGCCTCGTCGCGCCATCTCGAGCTCGGTTACGTGGACTACCCGGCGGTGGTGCCGCTGCTTGCCGCGGCGGACCAGGCGATTGCTCCCGGGTCGCTCGTCGCGCTTCGCCTGCTGCCGGCGATCGCCGGTTCGCTGATCATCGTCCTGACCGCTCTCATCGCACGCGAGCTCGGCGCAACCAGCCGAGGACAGGCATGGGCTGCCCTCGCCGCCTTCCTCTCCCCCATGTTCATCGGCGGCACCCTGATGTTCCAGACCGTCGCCTTCGACGAGCTGATGTGGGCGATCGCGCTGCTCGTGCTTGCCCGAATCCTGCGCGAGGGCGGCCGGGGCACGTGGCTGGTGCTGGGTCTGGTCCTCGGCGTGGGACTCGAGACGAAGTTCACGATCATCGCGCTGGTCGTCGCGATCCTGCTGTCGCTGTTGATCGCGCGCCGCTCGGTACTGGCAACGCCGTGGCCGTGGCTCGGCGCCGCAATCGCTCTGGTGCTGCTGGCGCCCAACCTCGAATGGCAGGCGACGCATGACTGGGTCAGCGTGCAGTACACGCTTTCGCATCGCGGCCACACCGATGGGCCCGTCGCCTACTGGCTGCAACAGCTGCTGCTGATCAATCCGCTGTTTCTGATCCCGGGGATCGCCGGGATGGCGGTGTTACGACGCGACGCGCGTTTCGCTCCCCTCGTGTACACGACCGTGCTCGTCGAGCTCATCTTCTTCGCCAGCGGCGGCAAGGCGTACTACCCGGCGCCGATCTACCCGCTCGTGTATGCCGCCGGCGCGATGTGGGTGGACCAGCACGCTCATCGAAGGTGGCCCGTCATCAGCTATGCCGCCGCGTCGGTCGCGCTGATCCTCGTCCTTCTCCCGGTCGGGCTGCCCGTGCTGGACGTACACGCGATGATCGCCCAGAACCTGTGGCAGACCCGCCCCGACTACGCCCAGATGATCGGCTGGCCGGAGGTCGCGCAGGAAACCGCGCAGGCCTACGACGCGTTGCCCCCCGATCAACGTTCGGGGGCGGTGATCCTCGCGCACTACTACGGCGAGGCGGGCGCGATCGATTACTACGGTCCAGCGCTCGGTCTACCGAGCGCCGTCAGTCCGCATCTCACGTACTGGTACTGGGCCCCGGCGCGCCTCGACCCGAGGACGGCCGTGCTCGTCAACTTCACGCTCGACGAAGGGAACCGCCTGTTCGCGGACTGCCGCCAGGTGGGTTCGATCACCAATCGGTATGGGATCCACAACGACGAGTACGGTGCGCCGATCCTCGTCTGCTCGAACCCACGCAAGCCACTGTGGCAGGAGTGGGCGTCGCTTCAGACCCTGGACTGACCCCGCCGCCGCCCTGACGCGAGGGCGCCGATTCCGATGACCAGCCCGACGGCAAGTGTGGCGAGCCCGATCCAGAACCACTTCATGTCGCCGGTCATGAAGCTGCCCTTGACGTAACCGAGCCCCTGCCCGACCCAAACCAGGCCGACCAGGAAAGCGATGCCGCCCACGATGGCCATGCCGTGTCTCATCGCACGTCCATACCGGCGGCCGTTACTTCAGAGGCCGCCGTAGACGACCGACTTCTCCTCGGTGTACTGCATGAAGGCCTCGATGCCGTGCTCCTTGCCGAAGCCCGACTGCTTGGTGCCGCCAAAGGGGAGTTCGTCGTGCGCGACGACCAGCGCGTTGACCCACGTGTAGCCGGCCTCGAGCTCCAGCACGGCACGATGCGCCGCAGCCATGTTGGTCGTCCAGATCGAGGAGCCCAATCCGTACGGCGAGTCGTTGGCCAGGCGCAGCGCCTCGTCGAGGTCTTTTACCTTGCGAACGGGGAGCACCGGTCCGAACACCTCTTCCTTCCACACGCGAGCGCCGTCCGGAACGTCGGTGACGATCGTCGGCTCGATGAACCAGCCCTTGTCGTACTCGGAACCCTTCGGTCGTCCGCCGCCGTAAAGCACCTTCGCGCCGTGGTCGACGGCGTCCTTGAGCTGGGCCTCCACCTCGGCACGCTGCGTCTCCGTGTGCATCGGTCCCATGCGCGAGTCCTTGTCGAGGCCGTTTCCCGGCTTGAGCTTGGCCGCACGCGCGATCAGCTTCTCCATCAGCCCGTCGAACGCGCCCTCCTGGACGTAGAGGCGCTTGGTGGACAGGCACTGCTGGCCGCAGTTGAAGAAACGTCCGACCGAGATGGCACGCGCCGCACCTTCGAGGTCCGCGTCGTCCATCACGATGCAGGGGTCGCTGCCGCCGAGCTCGAGCGTCACCTTCTTCAAAGTCTCCGAGGCCTTCGCCATCACGCGCTTACCCGTCGGGGTCGAGCCCGTGAGCGCGATCTTCTTGATGAGCGGGTGACCCACGATCGCCTCACCCGTGGCCTGCCCGACCACGACGTTGACGACGCCCTCGGGCAGCCCGCCGTCCATGAGCGCCTCGATGCACGCGAGGGTCGAGAGCGGCGTTGTGCTCGCGGGCTTCAGCACGACCGTGTTGCCCGCGGCGATCGCCGGCGCGACCTTGTTGGCCGCAAGGGTCAGCGGAAAGTTCCACGGCACGATCGCGCCGCACACGCCGATCGGCTTGCGTACCACGAGCCCGTAGGTGGTCAGATCAGGCAGGCGGACGTACTGGCCGTGGATCTTGTCGGCGAGGTCGGCGAACCAGCCGATGTTCTCGCCGAATCGCCTCGCCTCCAGGCGCGACTCGAGGATGGTCTTGCCCTGCTCCCTCGTGAGAAGGGTCGCGATCTCTTCGACCTTCGTCAGCATGTGCTGCGAGGCCTTGTGCAGGATCTCGCGGCGCTGGTTGGAGGGCATCTTCGACCACGTGGCGAATGCTTTCGCGGCCGCCTGCGCGGCCTTGTCGACGTCGGCAGGGCCTCCGGCGGGAACCTCATCGACGACCTCACCCGTGGCTGGGTTGCGGACCTCGTACGTCTTGCCGGACGCGGCTTTGGTCCGGTCGCCTTCGATGATCATCGTCGCCATTCGGCACACCCCCGTCGATTGATGGAATTCGGTACTTGGTTAAGGTTAGTTGGAAATGTCGGTGAGGCTGGAAAAGGAGGGCGGCGTCGGCGTCGTCGTCCTCGACCAACCCCCGGCGAACAGCTACGACTATCAATTCCTGCGAGCGTTCGCGAGCGTCATCGACGACATCCGGGCGGACGAGGACATCCACGCGGTCGTGGTCACTAGCTCGTCCCCGAAGTTCTTCAGCGCGGGGGCCGACGTCAGCTACTTCGCCAGGGGCACGACGCGCTCGCGCGTGATGCTGGCCACCCTCGCCCACGAGACGTTTCGCAAGATGGAGAACACTCCCTTCGTCTTCATCGCCGCCATCGCAGGGCACTGCCTCGGCGGCGGATTCGAGCTGGCGCTGGCGTGCGACCTTCGATTCGCGGCGGAGGGCAATTATCGGATCGGCCTCCCGGAAACCAACCTCGGCCTTTTTCCCGGCAGCGGAGGCACGCAGCGGCTGCCGCGCCTGGTCGGCCTTTCCAAAGGCATGGACATGATCCTCGAGGCACGGACCATGACCCCGGCGGACGCCAAGGAGGCCGGCCTGGTGGATCGCCTGTTCCCGGACGCGGACGCGTGCCGCCAAGGCGCGATCGACTACGCCGCGAAGATCGCGGCCGGACCGAGCGTCGCCCTGGGCCACGCGAAGCTTGCGATCACGCAGGGATTCAGCGCGCCACTCGATGTGGGGCTCGCCATCGAGCGCGAGGCGATCAGCCGCGTCTTCGTGTCGCAGGACGCCAACGAGGGGATCAAAGCGTTCACCGAGAAGAGGAAGGCCGAGTTCAAGGGCGAGTAGGTGGAGCTCAAACCGCTCTACTCGGTCCGTTTCAGATATCCCGCCGACTGGGGCGTCGAACTGTCCGGGCCCGCCGGCAAAGAGGAACAGCATTTCTTCCTGGCGGAAGGGACGTGCACCGGCCGGATCGCGGGACGTTTCCGCGGAGCGAATCACCCGCGGCGGCGCACCGATCTGACTTTCATGCCTGACTTCCAGGGCGCGATCGATACCGATGACGGCGCAGTGATCTACTTCGATTACCAGGGATATGGACGCGCCTATCCGCCCGGAAGACGGCAGATCGTGACCGCGGCGTTCCACGTGACCGCGCACGAGAAATACCGGTGGCTCAACGACGTCGTGTGCGTCGGATGCGGCGAGGTGCGCTGGCCGGACAAGCCTCACGAAGAGGTCGCGCAGATGGACGTCGAGCTCGTGATCGATTTCAGCGAGCTGGTCTGGGAAGCGCCGAACGCCTGAGCGTGTTAGGCTTCGCGCCTCGGATTTCTGCAAGGAGGTGCGTTTGATGACTGAGCGACAAGTGATCGTGTCCCGGCCGTCGGCCGCCTCCGGAGTGTCCGTCTAAGCACCTCCGGCCCGGCGGACCGACCTGTCCGCTCTTTTTTCTCTCGGAGGATTTGCATTGCTCAGCGATCGTTCAGCCGTCCGCGTCATCGCCGACTTCGGCGCGGACTATCTCGTCGACGACGGCGCCTCGTCGTGGCGCGCCCAGGCGAAGCGATGCGACCCGGCGGTCGGCGACTGGGTCAATCTCGATGGCGGTTTCATCACCGAGGTGCTTCCGCGCCGTACGGCCTTCTCACGCCGCGCCTCCGGTGCGGAGACGCGCGAGCAGGTGCTGGCCGCCAACGTCGATGTGGCTTTCGTGGTGGCGGCTGCGATCGACGTCAACGAGCGCCGCCTCGAGCGCTACCTGACGATCGCGTGGCAGAGCGGCGCCGAGCCGGTCGTGGTCATCACCAAGGCCGACCTGATCGACGACGTCGACGTGCCCCAGGTCGCCGCGCCTGTCATCGTCACCAGCGCCGTGACCGGCCAGGGGATCGAGGAGATTCGGGCAGAGCTCGAGCCGGCCAAGACCGGCGTGCTGCTCGGACCTTCGGGCGTGGGCAAGTCATCGCTGATCAATCAGCTCTCGGGCGCCGACGTCATGAAGACGCGTGAGATCCACCGCTCGGGCGAGGGCCGGCACATGACCAGCCACCGGCAGCTCGTGCGTATTCCCGGCGGTGGAATGATCATCGACACGCCGGGCCTGCGCGAGGCGCAGCTGTGGGAGGGCGAGGACGCGCTCTCGGCCGTGTTCGAGGACGTCGAGGCGCTCGCTTTGCAGTGCCGCTTTCCCGATTGCGCCCACGACACCGAGCCCGGCTGCGCGATCAAGGCCGCGATCGCGTCGGGCGGGCTCGACCCCGAGCGCTACGCGAGCTATCGCAAGCTGCAACGCGAGCTACGCGCCGTGGCGTTGAAAAGCGACGCTCGCCTACGTCAGGACGAGCGTCGCAAATGGAGGCAGATTTCGGTGGCTATGCGGGCGAGGGAGCGCTACTTGCGCCGGTGAATGCCGTCCCAGAACGGGACGTGGCCCTTGGAAATCCGGTCGATGATCTTGTCGGCCTGCGCCTGCGTGATCACCTTCTTGTCGACCAGCACCTCGAGGCGCGGCCGCAGGTTCGCGACGAGCTTCGTCTCGAACTGCTCCTGCGTCATGCCCTTGTCCTTCGCAAGATCGCTGACCTTGTGCCCGGCCCTGAGGTCCTTGACCAGGGTCTGCGGTGTGATGCCGAGGACGTCGGCCTCGGACTCGACGACGGCGGCGCGTACCGCCTTGCGGTCGGGATGCGCGGTCGTTGAGGGGTTGGCGGTCGACGCGCTGACGGCACCCACGCTCAAAAGCGCGGCAACGCCTGCCGCTCCAACTGCCTTGACTGCGACTGCTGCAAACGGGTTCATGTTGGTTCTCACCTCAGACGAGATTCGGTGAGATGAGAATCGCGTTGCCGTGTCAGACCCTCGTTTTCGCCGCGTCAGCCTTCTGTAACTAGCGCGTCCAGAACCCGTCGGGGTCGAATTGTCGGATGGCAGTCAACTCGGATTCGGATGGCGCTGATGTTTCGCTGACATGGTCAGAGACTTGTAAATCCCAGCCCGTCTGCTCCCTGACGTCATCGACGGAGCGGCCCGGATGCACGCTGTCGAGGAAAGCTTCTCCCCCGCCTTCCGGAAACCGCAGCACGCCAAGTGTGGTGATGATCGCGACCGGCCCGCCGCCCAGGAGTCCGTTGCGCTTGCGCCATCCCGGCGACCCGTCCCCGTATCCCGGCGACGTGATGAAGGACACGCGGTCGACCAGGCGGCGCTTCTCGTGCGCCATCAGCGTGGCCCAGCGCCGGCTGAGGATCGCGATGTCCGCCCCGCCCCCACTCCCCGGCAATTTGACGCTCGGCCGCGCGGGATCGCCGACGTAAGACGTGTTCAGGTTGCCGAAGCGGTCGACCTCCGCCCCGCCGATGAAGCCGAGGTCCACGTTGCCCTGCGCCATCAGCGCCATCGCGTTGGACATTCGCGTCGCCCACAGCGCGCCCGTGACGTTGGGCGGATCGCCCATCGTGCCGAGAAACGCCGGTGCCGGCTGGTCACGCATAAGCCCGACCTCGAACAGCCCGCGTGCGCTTGGCGCGTGGGAGTTGCGCGCGACGGCGTACGCGAGGATGGGAAGGCGCATGCCGACGAAGACGAGGTCACCGTCGCGGATCTCGCGTGACGCGACGGCCACCATCAGCTCCTGAGGCGTATAGGCCTCACTCACGGCCGGCTCGCAGCGCTTCGAGGTCGATCCTGGACAGGTACGTCGCGCGGTCGGGGACGTCGAGCACCCATCGCTGCAGCCACGCCTCGAAGCCATCCCTCGTCCGCGACTCCGTCGCGTAGTCGCGAAAGAAAGCGTGGTCGCGGCCGAAAAAGTTCTGCACCGGAGCCGGGTGCGCGCCGCCAGGCTCATGTACCACCGCCACCACCTTCGTCTCCGGAAACAGGATTCGGTTTGGATGCCTGAAAAGGGAGTCGTTGTCCACGATCTCCTCGCACGTCACGATCACGCCGCCTGACGCCAGGGCGGCTTCCTCGGTGATGCCGTGCGGACCCCACGGGTGGGCATGACCCTGCTCATCGCAGCGCTGCGCGTGGACGATCGCGACGTCAGGCCGCACCGCCTTGACGCGCACGAAGTCGCCGTCGAGCACCAGCTCCGGATTCGTCTTCAGGATGTCGCTTCCCAGGAGAGTCCGTGTGGGGATGTACGGCGAGTTCCACGCGGCGGCCCAGAGTGCGAGCGCGATGGAGAAGTTGGTGTGGTCGTGGATCGCGATCGGACGCGGGACGCCGTCCTCGGCCGCGCGCCGGTAGCAGTGGCCGAGTCCCTCCGAGACGTTCCCGATCCACGCGGCCGTCACATCGCCCACGCAGCCCGCGCCGATCAGCTGATCGAACAGCGAGTCCGAGATCGGCCCGACGAGGTTGAGGTTGCGACGCCGCTGGCGGATGATCTCGTGCCCGGCCGCGAACGGGATCAGCGCCTCGAGGGCGGTGCCTATCGCGATGGTGGATCCGTCGGGCACGAACTGCTCGATGGCCTCGGCCATCGACATCACCTTGCTTATTGAGCGATGGACTCCATGTATGAACGGTAGTTCCGCTCGAGCTCCGGCATCGAGTCGCCGCCGAACTTGTCGAGGAACGCGTCGGCGAGAGTCAGCGATACGACGGCCTCGCCGATCACTCCCGCCGCCGGCACCACGCAGACGTCGCTTCGCTCGTAGTGCGCCTCGGTCTTCTCTTTGGTGCGGAGGTCGATCGACATCATCGGCTTCTTCATCGTGGAGATCGGCTTGATCGCGACCCGCAGGTCGATCGGCTCGCCGTTGGTCACGCCGCCGGTGATGCCTCCCGCGCGGTTGGTCAGGTGGCGGAAACGGCCCTCGTCGTAGTCGATCTCGTCGTGGAACTCCGAGCCGCGTCGCGACGCGCCCTCGAACCCCGCGCCGAACTCCACAGCCTTGATCGCGTTGATCGACAAGACCGCCTGCGCGAGCTGGCCGTCGAGCTTGCGGTCCCAGTGGACATAACTCCCGAGCCCAGGCGGAAGGCCGCGCGCGATGACCCTAAACGTCCCGCCCAGCGTGTCGCCCTGCCCGCCTACTTCATCGATCAGCGCGACCATGCGCCGGGACGCCTCAGCGTCGGGGCAGCGCACCGGTGAGAGCTCGATGTCCTCGACGCTCAGCACGTCCGGGTCCACGCCCTCGAATCCGATGTCGATCGTGCCGATCGATTGCGTGAAGCTCAGGACCTCGACGCCGAAGTGGCCGAGCAGCTTGCGCGCCACGGCGCCCGCCGCCACGCGGGTCGCGGTCTCGCGA
The DNA here is from genome assembly GCA_035279785.1 of Candidatus Dormiibacterota bacterium. GTDB lineage: Bacteria > Chloroflexota > Dormibacteria > Dormibacterales > Dormibacteraceae > 40CM-4-65-16. The sequence goes on along the minus strand of DATEHC010000028.1, from coordinate 13,598 downwards.
GCGGACGACCGCTCGAGCACATTGCGGATGTCTGTGTGTCCGTACTTCAGCGCCCCGGCCAGATCGGCGTGTCCGGGCCGCAGTCGCGTTACGACCTTCGGCTCGAACCCTTCCTTGGACGCGGTCATTTGCGCCGTCCAGTTGGCGTGGTCCTTGTTCTCGAGCACGAGGGTGACGGGGCTGCCGATGGTGTAGCCGCCGCGGACCCCGCTGACGATGCGCGCGAAGTCGGTCTCGATCTGCTGGCGGCCGCCGCGGCCGTGGCCGCCCTGGCGGCGGGCAAGGTCCTTGCGCAGGTCGCCCTCGGAGATCTCGAGCCCGGAAGGGAGTCCTTCGATCACAACCGTCAGCTGCGGTCCATGCGATTCCCCGCTCGTCAGCCACCTGAGCCCCGACACGCACGCGATCATAGACGGCGTTGGGGACGCGCCTGGAAGTCGCGCTGATCGACGTCGGCGGCACTCTGTGGCCGAATTCCTGGCCGATACGGCAGGGCGACGGCGAGGGCCGGCGGGCTCGGGTCCGAGCCGCGCTGTTAGGTCATGACCTCGCCGTTGTCGACGCGCTCGTCGACGATCTGCTCCGGAGCAGCCGGCCGGGCGACGAGGCCCGCACGGTTTCGACCGAGGCCAGGATCGTCGTCGGCGCCGAGGAGCTGATCAGCGGCTGCCTCACCCGTCAGGGCTTGCCGGACGACGAGAGAAGCATCGCCCGCATACGCCGCGCCATGGCGATCCCGATCCACGATCGGTTCCAGCCGCTGCCCGGCGCGAGGGAGCTGCTCCAGGCGATCCACGACCTCGGCCTCCGGACATTTATCGCCAGCAACACGTACTGGCGGGACGCGGACAGCTACTGGGACGACTTCCGCGCCCTCGGCATGGCGGAGCTGATCGACGGGATCGTCACGTCGGTCGACGCGGGGCACCTCAAGCCGCATCCCGCTGTCTTCCAGGTGGCGATGCGCCGCGCGGGCGCGCCGGCGGAGCGGTGCGTTGTCATCGGCAATCGCGAAGACAACGACGTCGCGCCGGCGCTCGAGCTGGGCATGCGCACGATCCTGGTCTACCCGGACGACCCGCGACCCGACTCGAGCCGCGCGGACGCGGTCGTCCCCGACCTTTACGAATGCGTCAGTGCACTGAGGAATATGCTCGAAACGAATGAGGAATGAGCTGCAGAGGGAGGTGCAGAGGGTCGTCCTCACTCTGCTCGTCAACGGAGAACAGCGCGAGCTGCTGGTCCCGGTGCACAAGACGCTTCTCGAAGTCCTCCGCGAGGAAATGCAGCTCACCGGCACCAAACACGGGTGCGAGCTGGGCGAATGCGGCACGTGCACGGTGCTGATCGACGGCAAACCGCAGCTGAGCTGCCTTGTCCTCCCCATACAGATTCAAGGTCGCGCGATCACGACGATCGAAGGCCTCGCCAACGGATCGGAGCTCCACCCTCTGCAGGCCGCGTTCGCGGAGCTCGGCGCGGCGCAGTGCGGTTACTGCTCGCCCGGCATCCTCCTGTCGGCCAGGTCGTTGCTCGAAGAGAACCCTCGCCCCGCGCGCGACGAGATTCGGGAAGCGCTCGCGGGCAACCTGTGCCGCTGCACCGGCTACGTGAAGATCCTCGAGGCGATCGAGCTCGCCGCGGAAAGAATGGGATGAGGGTCGTCGGAAAGCGGCTGCCGAAAGTCGACGCGGCGCCCAGGGTCACGGGGCGCGCCGTGTACGCCGACGACATGCTCCCGGCCCGCACCTTGCACTGCAAGATTCTTCGCAGCCCGCACCCGCACGCGCGGATCCTGTCGATCGACACGTCCGCCGCGCGGCGGATCCCCGGCGTCCTCGCCGTGATCACCGGCGCCGACCTTCCTGTGAAGTTCGGCATCCTGCCCGTGACACAGGACGAGCGCGCGCTCGAGCACGAGAAGGTGCGCTACGTCGGCGACCCGATCGCGGCGGTCGCCGCCACCGAGGAGGAGATCGCAGCCGCGGCCTGCGACGCCATCGCGGTGGAGTACGACGTTCTCGAGCCGGTCATGTCGATCGACGCCGCGCTCGCGGCGCCGAAGGACGAACGCATCCAGGACTACGGCGGCCCGAACAACGTCCACAAGTTCGTGACCCTGGAGTTCGGCGACGTCGAAGGCGGATTCGACCGCGCGAAGCACGTGCGCGAAGACATCTTCTTTTACCAGGGCAATACGCACCTGCCGATGGAGCAACACAGCGCCATCGCGACTTATAGCGATGGGAAGGTCACTCTCTGGTCGTCGACGCAGGTCGTGCACTACGTCCACCGCGCGCTGTCGAAAGTTCTCGAGCTGCCGATGCCCCGCATCCGCGTCGTCGGCGCCGCACACGGCGGCGGCTTCGGCGGCAAAACAGACCCGTTCGCGCACGAGATCATCGTCTGCAAGCTGGCGATGCTCACGGGCCGTCCGGTCAAGTGCACGCTCACGCGCGAGGAGGTCTTCTATGCGCACCGCGGCCGCCATCCGGTCCTGATGTGGGTGCGCACCGGCGTCGACGCCGAAGGTCGCATCACCGCGATGCATTTCCGGACGGCTCTCGACGGCGGCGCCTACGGCTCCTACGGAGTCGCCTCGACCTTTTATACAGGCGTCCTCCAAACGGTCACGTACGACATCCCCGCCTATCGCTTCGAAGGCTGCCGTGTCTTCACGAACAAGCCTCCCTGCGGGCCCAAGCGGGGCCACGGCACGCCGCAGCCGAGGTTCGGACTCGAGCTGCACCTCGAGAAGATCGCGCGGGACATCGGAATGGATCCAGTCGAGCTGAAGCGGCGGAACTTCATCCAGCCGTACACGCGCGCGGTCAACTGGCTGCGGGTCACTTCGTGCGGATTGGACGAATGCACGCAGCGTGTTCTCGACGCGTCGCGTTACGCGACACGCCGGCGCCGGCCAGGCCACGGAATGGGCTTCGCGATCTCCAGCTACCTCTCCGGCGCGGGGACCGCGATCTACTGGAACGACATGCCGCACTCCGAGGTCCAGATCAAGGTCGACCGCGGCGGCGCGACCGTCTATTGCGGCGCGATGGACATCGGCCAGGGCTCGGACTCGGTGCTCGCGACGATCGTCGCCGAAGAACTCGGCCTCCAGCCCGCGGACGTGCGGCTCGTCACCGCGGACACGGACACCACGCCCATCGACCTCGGCTCCTATTCCTCGCGCGTCACTTTCATGGCCGGCAACGCCGCCCTCGAGGCGGCACGCAAGATGCGTGCCCTGCTCGTCGAGGCGGTCGAGGCGAGCGGTAAGAAGTTCGAGGACGTGACCTTCGAAGAAGCAAGCGTGCTGGGCGAGGCGCGCTTCGGCACGCTGACGTCCGCCGGCAGCTATACGCCGCCGAAGATCGCAGGCCCTTACAAGGGATCGGGTGTCGGCCCGAGCCCCGCGTACAGCTACTCCGCGTGCGTCGTCGACCTCGACGTCGATGCAGGCACTGGACTCGTGCATGTCAACAAGGTCTGGATCGCGCACGACGTCGGGCGCGCGATCAATCCCCTGCTCGTCGAGGGACAGGTCGAGGGCAGCGTCTACATGGGCCTGGGCGAGGCGCTGATGGAGGAGCAGGCGTTTCGCAAGGGCCTTCACAAGTGGCCGTCGATGCTCGAGTACAAGTCCCCCACCTTCCTCGACATGCCCGAGGTGGAGACGTTCATCGTCGAGACCATCGACAGGGAAGGTCCCTATGGCGCCAAGGAGGCGGGCCAGGGTCCCCTCCTGCCGGTGCCGCCCGCGCTTTGCGCCGCGGTGTATGACGCGCTCGGCGTGTGGATCGACGAGATTCCAGTCACCCCGGAGAAGATCGTCGAGGCACTGCGCCGCAAAGAGAAAGGTGAGGAGCCGCGCTACGGCCCGCAGCGTTTCCCCGAGATTCCCTATCCGCCGACCATCAAGGTCGAACCGCCGCCGAAGGACCTCGATTGTTAAGGCTGCCTCGGCTGAGGTACCTCCAGCCCAAGGACGCGCGCGAGGCGGCGCGGATGGCGGCGGACGCAGGGCCGCGCGCGATGTTCGTCGCCGGTGGGACCGACCTCTATCCGAAGCTGAAGCGACGGCAGTTCGACATCGACACCCTGATCGGCCTCGACTGCCTGCCTCGCGGCGTGCGCAACGGCAGCGACGTTTGCGTGATCGGAGCGGCGACGACCCTCGCCGATGCCTCCAACGAGCCACACCTCGTCACGCGTTTCGCCGGCTACGCGCAAGCCGCGGGGCTTGTTTCCTCGCCGCCGCTCCGCAACGCCGGCACGATCGGCGGCAACCTCTGCGTCGACACCAGGTGCAACTACTACGACATGACGTACGAGTGGAGAAAGGCCGCCGGTTTCTGCATGAAGAAGGACGGAGACATCTGCCTGGTCGCCCCGTCCAGCCCGCGGTGCTGGGCAGTTTCGTCCTCCGACACGGCGCCCGTGGCCATCGCGCTCGACGGCACGGTGACCCTGGTCGGTCCGGATGGCGAACGAGAGCTCCCGGTGACCGCGCTCTACCGAGACGACGGCATCGAGTACATGTCCAAGCAACCGTCCGAGGTCGTCGCCGACCTTCGCCTGACGGCCGCGCCGGGAACCCGCTCTGCCTACGTCAAGTTGCGCCGCCGCGGCTCGATCGACTTCCCCATCGCGGGAGCCGCCGTCGCCGCCCGGATCGACGGCGGCGTCGTGGAGAGCTGCAGGCTGGTCCTGTCCGCGGTGGCCTCCCACCCGCTCGAGGCGACCGCCGCCCAAGACCTTCTGAAGGGCCGGCGGCTGGACGAGGAGACGATCCGGGAGGCGGCAGAGCTGGCGGCGAAGCCCGCCAAGCCGCTGGACAACGCCGACCTGAGCCACTTCTGGCGCAAGCGCATGGTCCGGACGGTCGTCGCCCAGGCGCTCGCACGAATAAGCGACCAGGATTAGGGACTCGACGGTTAAGATCTCAGGTCGGTAAGTCAGTTGATTCATTTTTCATACAAGCAGCATGGACAGGGAATGGTTGAGTACGCGCTCATCCTGGCCCTGATCGCGTTGGTCGTGATCATCGCCCTGATCGCGACGGGCGGACAGCTGATTCACGTCTACTCGAACATCAGCGCGACCCTCTGCAACTACCACGTGGGGTGCTGACCGGACGTAGATCGGACGAGGGTCAGGCGCTGGTCGAGTACGCGCTGATCCTGGCGTTGATCACCCTGGTCGTGATCCTCATGCTGCTGCTGACGGGCAAGGCCGTCACCAACCTCTACTCCAACATCACCGCCACGATGTGCAACTACCACGTGGGGTGCGGCTAGTCCCCGACGGCCTCCATCGCCGCCCGGGCGGCCCGCTCGGCGTTCTGGTGAATCGCCTCCATGTCGCGCCGCACCAGCGCCTCGGGCGGGAACAGCGAGCCGGTCAGCCCGACCACCTTCACGCCGAGCCTCAGATAGGGCCCGATGTCCTCGACCGGAACCCCGCCTGAGACCCAGAACGGAACTCCGCCGAGCGGCCCGTTGAGGGCCTCGACGTAGCGAGGACCGCCCACCGGCGCGATCGGAAAAATCTTGACGAGCGCCGCGCCCGCCAGACGCGCCTGGTAGATCTCGGTCGGGGTCAGCGCCCCAAGCACGCAGAGGATGTCCTCCTTGCGGCATGCGTCGGCGACCTCCGGCAGCAGCACCGGCGTCACCACGAAAGAAGCTCCGGCGGCCTTCGCCTCTTTGACCGCGCCGGGATCCCACACGGTCCCGACTCCGACCGGATAGCGGCCGAACGTGGTCGCGATGAGACCCTTGATCAGCTCGAAGCACGAGGGCACGGTCGTCGTGATCTCGATCGATTGCACGCCTGCTTCCATGGCGGCAAGGCACGCCTGAAATCCGGCTTCGGCGTTCTCGGTGCGCAGCACGCCGCACAATCGGTTGGGGAAGGCATCGGCGATGCTTCGCACGCCAGACCGATTATCCCGCAGTCGCTTCCTGGCCCTCAGTATGCTGGTACATACGTATGACCGGTGCCGCCACCGCGACCGAAAGCACCCGAGACCAGATCATCCACGCGGCGGCTGACTCTCTCCTCGAAAACGGCTATTCGGGCACGAGCGTCCGCGCCATCGCCTCCAAGGCGGGCGTGGCCATCGGCAACCTTCAGTACTGGTTCCCGACCAAGTCGGAGCTTCTCGTCGAGGCGTGGCGGTACCTGACCGCCAAGTCGGTCGAGGAGCTCCGCCGGACACTGAACCAGCTGACCGACCCGCTCGAGGTCCTCGAGGTCGGGGTGGAGTCGCTGTGGGATTCGCTGCGCCGGCTCGGCGACGTCCAGCTGGCCGCCTTCGATCTCCTCGTCCAGGCGCCGCGCACCGAGCGGCTCCGCGCCTACTTGCCTGAGCTCTTCACGCGATACCGCGAGGTGATTCAGGAGCAGCTCGACCGCCTGGAGGAGGACGGACGAATCCGCCTCCTGGTGCCGCGCGACGTGCTCGTCCCGCTCGTGCTGAACACGGTGCTCGGGTTCGGCCTGTACTACGTGGTGACGCGCGACGACGAGTCGTGCCTCCGCGCCCTGTCGGCCTTCCGCCAGCTGGCGGGTAGCGTGATCGAGCCCGCATGAGCGTCCAACTGCTCGACCGCGAGCTGGACCGCCTCGAGGGACTCTGGTCGGACGGGCTGTCGGAGACGTATCGCGTGTACCTCGACCACGTCCGGCACTTCGACGTCCGCGTGCAGGAGCACCTTGCCCTTGCTGCCGCCCTTATCGAGGTGGGCACGAGGCTGCAGGGACTCGGCTCGCGCGCTGCTCCGCCGGCCACGCTGCTGATGGGAGACCTCTGCCTCGCCCGCGGATCGCGGCTGCTGGCCGACCACGCTCCGCTCGCGGTCCAAGTCGCGTTCGCGCGCGCCATCGAGACGGTCTCGGCGGCCGCGGCCTCGGACCAACCCGCGCCGCCTACACGCGCCCTTCTTCAGCAGTCACTGGCAGCGGCGCGGTGAAGAGCGCGCGGGTCGGGTTCAGCACCTCCGCAGCCACCGAGTTCGTCGACCTCACCGCCCGCATCCGTGACGAGATCGCACGCTCCGGTCTGCGCAACGGCCGCGTCCATCTCCAGTCGCTCCACACCACGGTCGGCCTGGCTGTCAACGAAAACGAGCCGCTCCTCCTGCATGACTTCAAGGCGATGCTCGAGCGGCTTGCGCCCGCCGGCGCGGGCTACGAGCACGACGACTTCGACCGACGCTTCGACATACCCCTGGACGAACCTGTGAACGGCCACGCGCACTGCCGCCAGCTCTTGCTCGGCGCGTTCCTCACTCTGCTGGTCGAGGACGGCCGGCTGGTGCTCGGCCGGTGGCAGTCGGTGTTTGCGGTCGAGCTCGACGGTCCTCGGGACGGTCAGATCGCGATGCAGGTCGACGGCGAGTTCGACCGCTCGCAGGAAGTTCTCGTCGAGGCCGAGCTGACGCGCCAGCTGCAGGTCGACCCGGACCCGGTCGCCGCCCCGATGAGGCGCCTTGTCGAGGCCGGGGGCAAGCGCCTCCGCCCCAGGCTGGTGCAGCTCACGGCGGCGCTTGGTCCCCGCAACGACCCGCTTCGCGCCGCGGCGCTTGCCGCCGCTGTCGAGCTGCTGCACAACGCGACGCTGATCCACGACGACTACGTCGACGAGAGCAGCCACCGCCGCGGGCGTCCCACCGTCGCCGCGGCCGAAGGCCCGGAGCGCGCCATCGCGGTCGGCGACTACTACTTCGCCAAAGCGACCCGGCTGGTCGCGGAGATGGGCAATCCAGCCGTGACCGCGGCGATCGCGGAGGCGCTCGAAGCCATCTGCGCGTCGCAGATCGACGATGTCGCTCTGCGTGGGTCCTATCCGGGCGACCGCGAGTCGTATCTGCGGGTGATCCGCGGCAAGACCGCGTCACTCTTTGCGGCCGCATGCGCGTCGGGCGCCCTTCTCTCCGATGCCTCGCCCGAGGTTGTCGCGGCCGTCCGGCGCTTCGGCGACCTCCTCGGCACCGCGTTCCAGATGGCCGACGACATGATCGATTTCAGCCCGAGCTCGGGCAAGCCGCTCGGCCTCGACATCCGTCAGCGCGTGCTCTCGCTCCCGCTGATCTACGCGGCCGAGGACCGAGACGTCGGCCCCGAGGTGCGCCGGCTGCTCGCGGGCTCGCTCGGCGACCCCGAGGTGGGACGCGTCACCGAGCTCGTCAACTCCAGCGACGCGCTGCCGCGCGTGCGGCGCGAGGCCCAGGCCCTCGTCGACGAAGCGGTCCGCGTGCTCGAAGCGGTCGAGCTCGACGGCCTGCGCCCGACCCTGATCGGCCTTGCCCGCTCAGCGGTCGACAGAAACGCCTGACAGCAGCCCGACCGTCCCCATCGCCAGGGGCGTGAACCTGATGTCGCTCCAACCCGCGCGCTTCGCCATGTCTGCAAGCTCCGCGGGCGTGCGGTAACTGTCGACTGTGTCGCTCAGGTAGCGATACGCGTCAGGAGCGCCCGAGACGAGCCCGCCGACCGCCGGCAGCAGGGTGCGCAGATAGATGCGATACGCGCCGCCCACGAGCCCGCGCGGGGGTCGCACGAACTCGAGCACCACGGCGCGGCGCGCGACCCGCAGCATCTCGCGCAGGCCCAGTATCGGATCGGCGAGGTTGCGGAGCCCGAATGCGATCGTCGAGGCATCGAAGGTTGCGTCGTCGAACGGCAGCTTCAGCGCGTCGCCCTCGATGAACTCGATCGACGGATGGGCGTGGCGCGCGATCTCGAGCATCCTCGGGCTGAAGTCGAGACCGACCACGCGGCCGTGATCGCCCGCGACGCGGGCCAGCTCCGCGGTCAGCTTGCCCGAGCCGCAAGCGACGTCGAGTGCGCTGCCTCCGGCGCGAAGCCCGGTCTCACGCGCCGCTCGCCGCCGCCATCCCGCGTCTGTGCCAACGGAGAGCACGGTGTTGACACGGTCGTAGCGGCGCGCGATCCGGTCGAACATCGACCGGACGGCGGCTGGGTCTCGTTCGCTCAGACGCGTTGCCAGACGGACGCGATGCCCTGGCCGACGCCGATGCACATCGTCGCCAGGCCGTACTCGGCGCCGCGGTGCTGCATCTCGCGCACGAGCGTGCTCACGAGCCGTGCACCGCTGCTCCCAAGTGGATGGCCCAGCGCGATCGCGCCGCCATTGACGTTGACGCGCTCCTCGTCGAGGCCGAGCAGCCGGACGCACGCCAGCGACTGCGACGCAAACGCCTCGTTGAGCTCGACGACCTGCATGTCGCTCGGCTCGAGCCCGGCTTTGGCCAGGGCCTTCAACGAAGAGGGCACCGGACCGATGCCCATATAGTCGGGATGCACGCCGGCCGGCGCGGCGGAGACGAGGCGGGCGAGCGGCTGCAGCCCGCGCTCCCGAGCCTTCGCGTCCGACATCAGCACGAGCGCGGTCGCGCCGTCGTTGAGCGGTGACGCATTGCCGGCGGTGACCGAGCCGTGCTCGCCGAATGCCGGCTTGAGCTTCGCGAGCGCCTCCATCGACGTATCCGCGCGCGGCCCCTCGTCCTGCACGGCGCCGTCTACCACGACGATCTCCTCGGCGAGCCGACCCGCCTGCTGAGCCGCGATCGCGCGCCGATGGCTGCGCAGCGCGAACGCATCCTGGTCCTGGCGCGAGATCTCGTACTTCTGGGCGACACGTTCGGCCGTCTCCCCCATCTGCAGCGTCCCGTACATGGCGGCCATTTTCGGGTTGACGAGCCGCCACCCCAGCGCGGTGTCGTAGACCGTCTGCGGACCGCGCGGGAACGGCGACTCCGACTTGGCCATGACCCACGGCGCGCGGGTCATGCTCTCGACTCCTCCGGCCAGCACGATGTCCGCCGCGCCGGCCTGGATCTCACGCGCCGCCGCGATCGTCGCCTGCATCCCCGATCCACAGAGGCGGTTGACCGTCTGTCCCGGGACCTCGACGGGAAAGCCGGCGAGAAGGAGCGCCATGCGCGCGACGTTGCGGTTGTCCTCACCGGCCTGGTTCGCGCAGCCGAGGATGACGTCCTCGACCTCGCCGGGTTTCAGACTCGCGCGGTCGCACGCCTCTTTCAGGACGATCGCCGCGAGGTCGTCCGGCCGCACGCCCTTCAGCTGGCCGCCGTACTTGCCCATCGGCGTGCGCGCCGTCGCGACGATTACCGCCTCGGGCATTACTTCCTGAGGCGACTCGCGAGGAACTTTCGCACGCCCTCTGGAAACTCACCGTTGGCCACCTGGTTCTCCTGGAGGTACGACTCGAATTCGACGGCCTCCTCGTAGGTCGAGCCCAGCCCGCGGTTGACGGCGCGTTTCACGCCGGCCAGCGCCTGGCGCGGCTGAGAGGCGATCTGGCCCGCGAACTTGCGCACCTCTTCCTCCAGCTGGTCGGCCGGAACGATGCGGTTGATGATGCCCAGGCGGTGGGCGTCGGCGGCCGCCAGCGGCTGACCCGAGAACAACATCTCGAAAGCCACGCCCAGGCCGGCCAGCCGGGGCAGGAGATAGCTGGCTCCACCTTCCATCACGAGCCCGATGTTGATGAAAGCTTCCGTCAGCGACGCCTCGGGCGTGCCGATGCGTATGTCGCAGGCCAGCGCAAAGCTCGCACCGATGCCGAGCGCAGGTCCGTTCAGCGCGGCGATGACGGGCTTGGGCATCGTCCGGAGTCGGATGAACATCGCACCGTACTCGTCGCGGAGGATGCGACCAAGCTCGTCCGGCGTACGTGAGTCCATGCCCTGGTTCATCTCGGCGATGTCGCCGCCGGCCGAGAATGCGCGGCCGCTTCCCGTCAAGACGAGCACTCGAACCGCGTCGTCGCGCTCCGCCTGCTTGATCGCATCGGCAAGCTGTGAGCGCATGAGTGAGCCGATCGCGTTGAGCTTCTCCGGCCTGTTCAAGCGGATCCACGCCACGCCGTCAACGGTCTCCAGCTTCACGTGCTGCTCGACTTCTACCGCCATCTCTACCTTCCTTTGAACACGCCCTTTCGTTTTTCCAGGAACGCGTGCATGCCTTCCTTTTGATCCTCGGTCGCGAACAGGAAATAAAAGCTCTTGCGCTCGGTGGCCAGTCCATCCGACAGCGGACCCTCGAACGCCTTGAGCACGGCTTCTTTCGCCAGGCGCACCGCAAGCGGCGGCTTGGCAGCGATGTCTCGCGCCATGCGCCTCGCGATCTCGATCGTCCGTTCGTTCGGCACGACCTTGTTCACCATGCCGAGCTCGTACGCGCGCTGGGCGGTAATCGCGTTGCCCATGAGCATCAGCTCCATCGCGACATACTTCCCCGCCGTGCGCGGCCAGCGCTGCGTGCCGCCGGCGCCGGGGATGATCCCGAGGTTGATCTCGGGCTGGCCGAACCGGGCGCCGTCACCGGCGATGATCAGGTCACACATAAGCGCGATCTCGCACCCGCCGCCGAGCGCGTAACCGTTGACCGCGGCGAGGAGCGGCTTCTTGAACCCGGCGAGCGGCGCCCACCGGCCGGTCTGGTCGCGCAGCAGCTGGTCGACCGGTCCCTGGTCGGCCATGTCGGCGATGTCGGCCCCGGCGGCGAACACCTTCGGGCCTCCGGTCAGCACCACGGCCCGCACGTCGGGATTGGCGTCGAGGTCGGTCAGCGCGCCCGTGAGCTCCCCGATCAAGGCCGGGCTCAGCGCGTTCAGAACCTTCGGCCGGTTGAGCGTGATCGTGGCGATCGGCGGCTCCATCTCGAGCAGGATGTTCTCGTACGCCATCCGACCTATCATCGGTCAAATGCAGCGCCGCCTCCTGGACTCCTACGGGCGGGTCGCCGACGACCTCCGCATCTCGGTCACCGACCGCTGCAACTTCCGCTGTATCTACTGCATGCCCGCCGAGGGCCTGAATTGGCTCAAACGCGAGGACATCCTGCGGTTCGAGGAGATCGTCAGGCTGGCGCGGATCTTCGTCACCGAATACGGGGTGCGCACAATCCGCATCACCGGCGGCGAGCCGCTCGTGCGGGTGAAGCTCGAAGAGCTCATCGGGATGATCAACGCGATCGATCCGACGCTCGACATCACGATGACCACGAACGGAGTGCTGCTGCGGCAAAAGGCCGCGGCATTGAAGGACGCGGGCCTGAAGCGCATCAACATCTCGCTCGACACGCTGCACATGGACCGCTTCGAAGGGCTCGCGCGCGTCGACGCTTTCAACCGTGTCATGGATGGAATCAACGCGGCGCGTGAGTCCGGTTTGTGGCCGATCAAGCTCAACATGGTGGTCATGAAGGGCCGCAACGACGACGAGGTCGTGGACTTCGCGCGGCTGGCGCACGACGAGGGTTATGAGGTTCGCTTCATCGAGTTCATGCCGCTCGACGGCGACAACATCTGGACCAACGAACAGGTCGTTCCGAGCCTTCGCATCCAGGAGCAGATCGAGGACCAGTTCCCGCTGGTCCCGTTCAATGACCAGCGGCCAGGGCCCGCGACGCGATTCGCGTTCGCCGACGGCGCGCCGGGGGGCGTGGGCTTCATCTCTTCGGTCAGCCAGGCCTTCTGCACGTCGTGCAACCGCGTCCGCCTCACCGCCGAGGGCGGACTTCGCACCTGCCTGTTCTCCCTCCACGAGACTCCGCTGCGCGACCTGATGCGCTCAGGCGTGTCTGACGAGAAGCTCGGGTCGGTGATCGAGTCCGCGATCTGGCGCAAGGAAGAAGGGCACTTGATCAACAAGCCCGGGTTCATCAAACCGGCGAAGTCGATGTCCCAGATCGGCGGCTGATCTCCGGATAGTCCGGACTATCCGAGGTTTTGATGGGCGGTTTTGCCTGATAAGCCGGACCATGCGGACGGCGTCATAGCGACAGGAGGATTCCCAGCGCGTGGCTACCGCAACGACAACTGGGGATGCATCCTAAAACGCTGGCTAAGCTAGACCGCGTGCAGAAGCCCGACGAAGCACCGCGTCCTTTCACCGTCACCGAGCTCGCCAACGAGATCCGCCGCGAGCTCCGGCCGCTGACCGCGCTGCTCGTCAAAGGCGAGGTCACGGGCATGAAGCAAGGCTCGAAAGGTCACTACAGCTTCTCCATCCGCGACAGCCAGAACCTGATCAACGCCTTCATCTTTGCCGACGACGCGAAGCGCCTCAACATGCTGCCCGAGGACGGCCAGGTCTTCATCTTTCGGGGGCGAGTCGACTACTGGGCCCAGTACGGAGCGCTGCGCTTCATCGTCGACCAGGTCGAGTTCGACGACGTCGGCAAGCTCCGCGCGCGGCTCGAGGAGCTGAAACGGCGCCTGGAGCTCGAAGGCGCGTTCGACGCCAAGCGCAAGCGCAGGCTCCCGTTTCTTCCGCGGACGGTGGGCCTCCTGACGTCGCCTACCGGCGCGGTCATCCACGATCTGCAGGAGACGATCTGGGACCGCTACCCGAACATGGGAATCGTGGTGTATCCGGTGCAGGTGCAGGGCGCGGCCGCGCCCATGAGCGTCGCTCGCGCACTCCGCCGCTGCAATGCGGAGGCGATCGCCGAGGTCATCGTCCTCGCGCGCGGCGGCGGCAGCTTCGAGGAGATGTACGCCTTCAACACGGAACTGGTGGCGAGGGCGATCCTCGACTCGA
>DATEHC010000027.1:0-50963 GCA_035279785.1 Candidatus Dormiibacterota bacterium | reverse complement strand
GAGGCGCACGATGTTGGCCAGGCGGTCGATGAACCACCGGTCGATGCCGCTGCGCGACGCCAGCGACGCGGCATCGATGCCGTTGCGCAGCGCTTCGAGAAGCGCGAACAGCCGGCGGTCGTTGGGCTCGTCGATCGTCTCCGGACCGAGCTCCCCCGCGGCCGGCTGTTTCTGCTCCAGCGAGCGCATGGCTTTGACGAGGGCAGCCTCGAAGGTGCGCTCGACCGCCATCACCTCGCCAGTCGAGGCCATCTGCGTGCCCAGGCGCCGGTCGCCCGCGGGGAACTTGTCGAACGGCCAGCGTGGGATCTTGACCACGCAGTAGTCGATCGCGGGCTCGAATGCGGCGAACGTGCGGCCCGTGATCTCGTTGCGGATCTCCTCGAGGCGGCGGCCGACCGCCACCTTGGCGGCGACGCGCGCGATCGGATACCCCGTGGCCTTGGAGGCGAGCGCCGAAGAGCGGCTCACGCGCGGGTTGACCTCGATCACGTAGTACTGCGCGCTCTTTGGATCGAGCGCGAACTGGACGTTGCAGCCGCCCTCGATGCCCAGCGCGCGAATGATGCGGATCGCCGACGACCGCAGCATCTGGTGGTCGCGGTCGGACAGCGTCTGGGACGGCGCCACCACGATGGAGTCGCCGGTGTGGACGCCCATCGGGTCGAGGTTTTCCATGTTGCAGACGGTGATGCACGTGTCCGCGGCGTCGCGCATGACCTCGTACTCGATCTCCTTCCAGCCCCACAGCGAGCGCTCGACAAGCACCTGGTGGATGGGCGACGCGGCGAGCCCGCGCTGTGCTGTGCGCTCGAGGTCGGATTCGGTGGTGACGAAGCCGCCGCCGGTGCCGCCGAGCGTGTAGGCGGGGCGGATCACGAGCGGCAGGCCGTTGGCCGAGGCGAATTCCCGCACCTCGTCGAGCGACTCGCACACTCGCGACACGGGCACCGGCTCGCCGATGTCCTCGAGCATCTGCTTGAAGGCCTGGCGGTCCTCGGCCTTGCGGATCGTGTCAATCGTCGCGCCGAGGAGGCGCACGTTGTGCCGCTGAAGCACGCCCGCGTTGGCGAGGTCGGTGGCAAGGTTCAGGCCGGTCTGGCCGCCCAGTGTCGGCAGAAGCGCGTCGGGCTTTTCGCGCTCGATGATTCGCTCGACCGCCTCGATCGTCAGCGGCTCGAGGTACACGCGGTCGGCGACGTCCTCGTCGGTCATGATCGTCGCGGGGTTGGAGTTCACGAGGACGGTCTCGATCCCCTCCTCGCGCAGCGCCTTGCAGGCCTGGGTTCCGGCGTAGTCGAACTCCGCCGCCTGGCCGATCACGATCGGGCCCGAGCCCAGGATCAGGACCTTGCGGGGCCGCGGCTCCTCGCTCATGCCCACGACCGCTCGGGCGACGGGCGCGCGGCTCCGCACCATGTCGATGAACCGGTCGTACAGGTGCTGGTTGTCCTGCGGGCCGGGGCAGCCCTCGGGGTGGTACTGGACGCTGAACGCGGGCGCGGTGCGGTGGCCGAGGCCCTCGACCGAGCCGTCGTTCAGGTTGCGCTGCGAGACGTAGAAGTCGCCGGCCGGAATCGAAGCGGCGTCCACCTGGAACTCATGGTTCTGGCTGGTGATGTGGACGCGACCCGTGTCGAGGTCCTTCACCGGATGGTTGGCGCCGTGATGTCCATAAGGCAGGCGTGAGGTGGTCGCGCCCGCGGCGCGAGCGAGGACCTGATGGCCGAGGCAGATGCCGAACAGCGGGATGTTGCCCAGCGCCTGACGAGCC
Source organism: Candidatus Dormiibacterota bacterium (assembly GCA_035279785.1). Lineage (GTDB taxonomy): Bacteria > Chloroflexota > Dormibacteria > Dormibacterales > Dormibacteraceae > 40CM-4-65-16. The sequence goes on along the minus strand of DATEHC010000027.1, from coordinate 49,189 downwards.
AGCTCGACCGGGGCGTCGAGGACGGCGGGGTCGCCCGGCCCGTTGGAAAGGACGAGGCCGTCCGCACCCAGAGCCTGTACCTCGGCCCACGTGGCGGTGTGCGGCAGGACGACGACGGTGCACCCGCGCTCTCGGAGCGAGCGAAGGATGTTGGCTTTGACGCCGTAGTCGACGACTGCGATGACGAGGCCTTCGCCGTCGGCGCGCTTGCGCGTGCGCAGCTCGGGAGGGAGCGGATCGAGCCACTCCTCGCGCCGTGTGCGTGAGGTCTGGGCGACGAGGTCCTGGTCGGCGAGCGGGGTCACCGCGCGAGCCGCGATCGCGAGCTCCGCCAACCTGGCGGCGTCCGGTTCGCGCTCTTCGTGCACGAGCACCGCGCGCAGAGCTCCGTGGGTGCGGATGTGGCGCGTCAGCGCACGAGTGTCGATCTCGGCGATCGCCGGCACGCGCCAGCGCCGGAGGTAGTCATCGAGCGACCCGTCGCTCGAGTGATGGCTCGGTACCGGACACGCCCAGCGCACCGCCAGGGCGCGCGCCCAGGGCCGTGCCGATTCGGCGTCAGCGTCCCGTACGCCGTAGTTGCCCTGCAGCGGATACGTCATGCACACCATCTGGCCCGCGTACGAGGGGTCGGTGAGGACCTCCTGGTAGCCCGTCATCGCGGTGTTGAAGACGACCTCGCCTTCCCCGACGACGTCCGCTCCAAGCGCCGCGCCGACGAACGCTCGGCCGTCCTCGAGCACAAGAGCAGCGAAACGCTTACCCGGCAACGATCACCGCCTGGTCGATGCCGTCTTCCTCGTCGACGAGCACCTCGATGCGCTCGCCCTCCGAGGTGGGCACGTTCTTGCCCACGTAGTCCGGCCGGATCGGCAGCTCGCGATGGCCGCGATCGACCAGGACCGCCAGCTGGATCGCGCGCGGCCGGCCGAAGTCCATGAGCGCGTCCATCGCGGCTCGCGCGGTGCGGCCGTGGTGGATCACGTCGTCGACCAGGACCACGACACGCCGGTCGATGTCGGGCATCTCGCTGGCCGGATGGTGGCCGTCGGGCGGACGCAGCCGCAGGTCGTCCCGATGCATCGTCACGTCGAGCCGGCCGAACTGCACGCTCGACCTCTCGAGCTTGCTGAGGATCGCCGCGAGGCGCTTCGCGAGCACGTCACCCTTGCTCACGATGCCGACCACGACGATGTCCTCGGTGCCGCGGTTGCGCTCGACGATCTCGTGCGCGATTCGGTGCAATGACCTGCGGATCTGGTCCGCGTCCATCACCGTCGCCTTGAGCTTCCCCTCGATCACATTCATGTCAGCAGCCGATCGAGCAGCGCCATGCGCACGTGCAGTCCGTTGCGGGCCTGGCGGAAGTATGCCGACTTAGGATCGCGGTCCACCTCGGGCGAGATCTCGTCCACCCGGGGCAGCGGATGCATGAGGATGGCGTACTTGCGCATGCGGTCCACTGCCTTCTGGTCCATCCGGTACACGCCCTTCACCGCCTCGTACGCGGCCGGGTCGGAGAAGCGCTCCTTCTGGATCCGCGTCATGTAGACCACGTCCACCTCTGGCAGCACGGAGTCGAGGTCCTGGGTCTCGACCCACGGCACGTGGTGCTCGTCGAGGTGCCGCTTGAGGTCGTCGCGCATTGCGACCTGCGGCGGCGCAACGAACCACAGCTTCACGTCCTTGAACTTGCTCAGCAGGTACGAAAGGGAGCGGACGGTGCGGCCGTTCGCAAGGTCGCCGACCATCGCCACACTCACGCCGTCGATCCGCGAGAGCTCCGCGCGGATCGTGTAGAGGTCGAGCAGCGCCTGGGTCGGGTGCTGGCCCGGGCCGTCGCCGGCGTTGATGATCGGGATGTCGCTCACCGCCGCGGCACGCTTGGCCGCGCCTTCCTCGCTGTGGCGCAGCACGATCACGTCCGAGTATCCGCTCACGATTCGGATCGTGTCCTCGAGCGTCTCCCCCTTTGCCGCGGACGAGAACTCGCGCGCGTTGTCGGTGCCCATCGTCTGGCCGCCCAGCCGCAGCATCGCGGCCTCGAACGACAGGCGAGTACGCGTCGAGGGTTCGTAGAACAGCGCCGCCATCACGCGGCCCGCGAGCCGGCCGATGTAAAGATGCGGCTCGCGCTTGATCTCGTCGGCTCGCGCAAAGAGGTCTTCGAGGAGGGCTCTGGAAAACTGCTGCGACTCGACGACGTGCCGGAGTCGCGACGAGACGGCCATCAGTTCCGTCCTTCCAGAGCCCAGCAGCCTGACGAAACTATCTGAGTGCGCCCTGCGCGCGCCCGGCGTACATGCCGGAGTCGCGACGTGACGGCCATGAAAAAAACTCCTTCCCTGGCTCTCCGGCCAGGACTTAAAGGCGAGCTCGCGGGAGAGTTTACCGTAACTTGGTAGCCCAATGAATCGAAGACCGGGGCACGTCGAAGTCACCACCGAGGTCGGCTACTGCAACTTCTGCCAGCGACCTCGGAACCTGCGCAGCGAGGCGCATCACCTCGGCTCGCTGGTGCGCACCATCGTCACGTGCGAGACGTGTCACCGCACGCTTTCCAGCACGATGGGCGTCGCCACCGCGGCCGAGCCCGAGCCGGCGAAGGCCGAGGAGCCGGTCGCGACCGAAGCCGAAGCGAAGCCCAAGCGCGCCACCGAATCCAAGAAGCCTGCCGCCAAGAAGCCTGCTGCCAAGGCACCCGCGGCGAAACAGCCGGCCCCCAAGAAAGCGGCGGTCAAGAAAGCGCCAGTCAAGAAAGCGCCAGTCAAGAAAGCGCCGGCCGCCAAACCACCGTCCACGGCAACGAGGAAGACCACCCGGACCAAGTGACAGGCACGGCGGTCAGGGTCGACCGCCTGGAGAAGCAGCTTGGCTCGACGCGTGTGCTGCGCGGCATCTCGTTCGAGGCGCGCTCCGGTGAGATCTTCGGCCTGCTCGGCCCCAACGGAGCGGGTAAGACCACGACCCTGCGCGTCATCTGCACACTGCTCGCCCCCGACGCGGGCACGGTCGAGGTGCTGGGTTTCGATACGCGCGTGGCGCCCCAGGATGTGAGACGCCGCGTCGGCGTCGTCACGGCCGAGATCGGCGTGTATCCGCGCCTGACCGCGCGCGAGAACATCGCCTACTTCGCCGAGCTGACGGGCGTCCTCGACGGCGACCTGCGAAGCAAGGTCGACGCGGTCGTCGACAGGCTTGACATCACCTCGTTCGCCAACCAGCGCGCGGAATCGCTGTCGTCAGGGCAGAAGCAAAAGGTCGCGATCGCGCGGGCGATCGTCCACGACCCGCCGGTCCTGATGTTCGACGAGCCCACCTCGAACCTGGACGTGCTCGCGTCGCGAGAGGTGCGCGAGTTCATGCTCGAATCGAAGAGTCGGGGCAAGTGCGTGATCTTCTCGACGCACGTCCTGCACGATGCGGAGCGGCTGTGCGACCGGGTCACCATCATCCACGAGGGCGAGGTCGTCGCGAGCGGAACCACGGCCGAGGTCAAGGGCGGCTACACCGACCTCGAGGATTCATTTCTCTCAATCGTCGAGGCGAAGCGATGAACGCCATCGCGATCGTCTTCCGCAAGGAGCTGACGGAGATCCTCCGCGACCGGCGCACGCTGCTGGCCATCGCGCTCGCCTCGCTGGCCACACCGATCGTGCTGTTCGTCATCGCCCAGGTCTCGACGCAGACGGCCTCGTCGGTCTATACGGTCGGCTACTCGGGACCGGTTCCCACCGGCCTGGACGTCCTTTTCAATGCCACGGGCCTCAAGCTCGTCGAGGTTGCCGATCCCGCGGCCGCGGCCAAGCACCAGGTCGAGCTCGGGGTCGTGTTCACCGACAAAGGCGTCGACGAGTACTACGACCCGACGAGGCAGAGCGCCCAGCTGGCCGACGTCAGGTTTCAGACGATCCTCAGTAAGTACGACGCCGCCAAGGTGGCCGCGTCGCTGCAGCAGCAGGGAGTCGATCCCTCGGTACTGAACCCGCTGCCGGTCAGCGTGCATCCGCTCAGCTCGCCGACGGCCGCAGCCGGAAACTCCTTCCTGAGCTTCTTCCTTCCCTACATCCTCATCACGATGAGCCTCACCGGAGGTCTGTCCGCCGCCCTCGATGCATCGGCCGGCGAGCGGGAACGGAAGACGCTGGAGAGCCTGCTCCTCACGCCCGCGCCGCGCAGCCACGTCCTCATCGGCAAGATCTTCGCGGTCGGCATCATCAGCCTCACAGCCGCGCTCGCGGCGATCATCTCGATGCTCATCGCTCTCTCGCAGATCCGGTTCGGCAGCGCCGGCGGAACGTTTCCGGTCCACCTCAGCATCGCGGCGGCGGCGGTCATGGTGTGGCTGGCGATCCTTCTCGCCGGCGCGTTCAGCGCGCTGACGCTCGCGTTGGGCACGCTCGCGCGTGGCTTCCGCCAGGGCCAGGCTTACGCGACGCCGCTGTACTTCATCACCATCTTCCCTGCGTCAATCGTGCTGTTCATCCCCGACTTCAACCCCAACCTTGCGTACTACCTCATTCCGATCCTGAACGCCGTGCTCGTGCTGCGCGACGCGATCGTCCACGGCGCCGTCGACTGGCTCCCCCTCCTCGTGACGTCGTTCAGCCTGGTGGTGACCGGCGCGCTTTGCTACTTTGGCGCTCTAAAGCTCTTCACCCGAGAAGCGCTCCTGGTGCGGTCCTGAGTGGCAAACTGTTCTACAGAGAGATGAGCCGCCCGCGACTCGAGCTACGCGACCTTCGCAGCCTCGATCGCCGCAGCATGTACTCGATCTTTCACCCGCTCGACCCGAATGAACGCCTGCCGCGCGAGCTGATCCTCGAGGGACGGCGTTCCCGATGGCTCGAAAAGCGCGCGCTCCTCACCTGGGTCGGGATGCTTTACCTGCCGGCGCTCATGCTCACGGTCGTGGTCCTCGGCTCGTTCAAGCTCAGCGCGCTCATCGCGTTCGGGGCCGCCGGCATGGTGCTCCTCGGCGTGTACATCTTCGTGATGTCGGCGAAGGAGCCCTGAGTACGTCCGATCCCGACCAGCGTATAAACGTGACATGACCGAAGCAGTGATCGTCGCGTACGGCCGCTCGCCGATCGGCCGCGCGCGCAAGGGATCCCTCGCCGACGTCCGGCCCGACGACCTCGCGTCCCATGTGGTCAACAAGGTCCTCGACAAGGTCCCCGAGCTCGACGCGACGGAGATCGAAGACCTGATCTGCGGCTGCGGCCTGCCGGGCGGTGAGCAGGGTCACAACATCGGTCGCGTCATCTCGATCCTCAGCCGGCTCGACGTGCCCGGCGTGACCGTCAACCGCTACTGCTCCTCGTCCCTGATGACCACGCGGATGGCGACCCACGCCATCGAGGCCGGCGAAGGCGACGTGTTCCTCTCGGTTGGCGTCGAGTGCGTGTCGCGGTACGGCAGCGGCTATCCCGACGCGCCGGACACCTACAACCCCAAGCTCGTGCCCGGCAACACCGAGGAGTACCCCGACATCTACATCGCGATGGGCCAGACGGCCGAAAACGTGGCGACGCGCGAGAAGATCAGCCGCGAGGAGCAGGACCGCTACGCGGTCAAGAGCCAGGCCGCGGCCGTGAAGGCGCGCGATGGCGGTTTCTTCGACCGCGAGATCATTCCGGTGCCCCTGCCCAACGGCAGCACCTTCAGGAAGGACGACGGCCCTCGGCCGGGCACGACCATGGAGGTCCTGGCGACTCTGCAACCGGCATTCCGCGAGAACGGAACCGTGACCGCGGGCAACTCCTGCCCGCTGAATGACGGCGCCGCCGCGGTGGTCGTGATGTCGGAGAGACGAGCCAGGGAGCTGGGCATCAAGCCGATCGCCCGCGTCGTCTCGACAGGGCTGTCAGCCCTCGAGCCGGAGTTCATGGGCCTGGGTCCGATCGATGCCTCGAAGCAGGCGCTCAAGCGCGCGAAGATGACCATCGACGACATCGACATCCTCGAGATCAACGAGGCGTTCGCGGCGCAGGTGATCCCCTCTGCGCGCGGAATCGGCGTCGACCCGTTCAGCGACAAGCTGAACCCGCACGGAGGTGCCATCGCCCTCGGTCATCCCTTCGGCATGACCGGTGCGCGCATCCTGTGCACGCTGCTCAACGGGCTGGCGGAGAAGGACAAGACCTTTGGGCTGGAGACCATGTGCGTGGGCGGTGGGCAGGGCATGGCGATGATCGTGGAGCGGCTGAACTAACTCTTTCCCTTCTTACCCCGCTGCTGCCGGTCCCACATCTTCAAGAGCTGGTTGCGTTCGGCGTAGTAGCCCTTGATGGCCTCGGCCATCTTGTCGTCGGCCGTGCCTGACTCGACACTCGGCCCGGCACCTTGTTGGACTGCGGTCCGACGCCGAGCGAAGTAGAGCAGCAGCGCCCACAGCAGAAGCACCCCGCCGAGGGCGAGCAGCCCAAGGCCGACATCGAACCAGACACTGATGAAGACGTTCGCGCCGGCCGGCATGCGCGTCACCCCGATGGTCATCAGCGCGAGACCGATCACGGCGGCCGCGGTGCCGAAGGCCAGCCAGAACATGGCCGACTCGTAGCGCCGCATTACGGCTACAGGTTAAGCGCGGGGCTGCACCGCCAAGAGGCTGTCGAGCACCTGGCGAAGCAGCCGGCGAAGAGTCCGTCTCTCCTCAGGCGACAGGTCTTTGAGCACCTCGCCCTCCAGGCTCTCCCGCGCCTTCTCGGCCTTCTCCAGCGCGCGCCGTCCCGCCGCGGTGATCTCCACGATGTGCCGTCGCCGGTCGCCCGGGTCGCGGCGGCGGATCGAGAACTGGGCGGCCTCGAGCTCGTTGAGGATCAAGACCACGCTGTTGGCATCCATGAAAAGGCCGCTCTCGAGCTCCGCCTGGGTCGTCTCGGGATGGTCGCGGATGTAACCCAGCACCATGTAGGGCTTCATCCGCATCCCGAGCAGCTCGTCGCTCATCAGCCGGTGAACGCCCTTGTTGAGCTGGGCCAGCAAGGAGACAACCCCGGGATCCGGGCGGGTCGATTCGTTCCTCACTTCCATCGATCTTATCACCGATCCTTAATATTCCCGGCTCGTGGATATTCCATGCAATAGATATAGTAACGATCCTGTTATAGTGATCATCCTGTGATCGGTTCGATTGTTCTGGAGGCGAATATGAACTCAAATCTCAAGAGGTGGGCGGCCCTGATCGTGGTCTGCTTTGGGCAGCTGATGATCATGGTCGACACGACGATCGTCAACGTCGCGCTGCCCAACATCCAGCGCGACCTCGGTTTCAGCCAGGCGGACCTGACCTGGGTCGTAAACGCCTACCTGATCGCGTACGGCAGCTTCCTTCTGGTTGCCGGGCGCCTGGGCGACCTGATCGGCCGCCGCAAGGTGTTTCTCGCAGGCGTGTTCCTGTTCACCGTGGCGTCGGTCGGCAGCGGCTTTGCCCACACGGGCCAGAACCTGATCGTCGGCCGGTTCCTCCAGGGACTCGGCGGATCGCTTTCGGCGGGCGTGATCATCGCGATCATCGTCACCGAGTTCCAGCAGGCGGCTGAGCGCGCACGCGCCATGAGCGTCTTCACGCTGGTGATCGCCGGCGGCGGATCGCTCGGTCTGCTCGCGGGAGGCCTTCTGACCCAGTGGGCGAGCTGGCACTGGATCTTCTTCGTCAACGTGCCGATCGGCGCGCTCACGCTGGCCTTCGGACTCTGGCTTATCCGCGAGAACGACGGGCTCGGCCTCGCCCACGGCGTGGACCTTGGCGGAGCCGCGCTGATCACCGCGGCCCTGATGCTCGGTGTGTACGGCATCGTGACCGCCGCGGACAACGGCTGGACCTCGGCCCACACCGTCGGGTTCGAAGCGGCGGCGCTCGTGCTGCTGGCGGCGTTCGTCGGCCTCGAGTGGCGCCTGCGCAACCCGTTGATGCCCCTTCGCATCCTTGCCATTCGCAGCCTGGTCGGCGCGAGCGCCGCCAGGGCGCTCCTGTTCGCCGGCCTGTCCGTCAACTTCTTCTTCGGTGCGCTGTACCTGCAGCACGTCCACGGCTACAGCGCGTTCCAGACGGGGCTCGCCTTTCTGCCGGTCACGCTGTCGCTGGCGGTTATGTCGAGTGGCATCTCGGCTCGCTTGATGGCGCGGTTTGGCCCGCGCACCCTCCTGATGGGCGGTCTGGCTCTCATCATCACGGCCATGGCTGCGCTGTCGAACATAAGCGCGGATGCCGCCTACGCGCCCCAGCTTCTGGTCGCCTTCATCCTGCTGGGCATCGGCGGTGGATCGTCGTTCTTGCCGCTGCTGACCATCTCGATGTCCGAGGTGCCGATCCGCGACGCCGGGCTGGGCTCGGGATTCAGCAACGTCACTATGCAGGTCGGCGGGGCGGTCGGACTCGCCTCGGTAACCAGCGTGGCCGCGTCGCACGCCCATGGCATTGCGACCTTCCAGCTCGCCTACGTGCTCGCCGCTGTGATCGTCACGGCAGCTCTGGCGGTGGTGGTGATCGCGTTGCGAGCGCGGGCCGCCGGAGCAAGGGCGCCGCATGCCGCGCCGGCGCATGTCGAGGAGGCGGCCTAGGATCGTCGATGTGAGATCGGGCGGCTTGTCCGCGGCTCGACTGGAGCGCCTGCACGAAGTGCTGGCCGGCTATGTCGGGCGGGGCGAGCTGCCCGGCTTCATCACCCTCATCGATCGACGCGGCGAGGTGCACGTCGATTGCGTCGGCTACGAGCGGGACACGATCTTTCGGCTCGCGTCGATGAGCAAACCCGTCGCCGGTGCGGCCGCTTGCATCCTCGTCGAGCAGTGCGCGATTGGCCTGGACGACCCTGTTGAGAGATGGCTGCCCGAGCTCGCCGGCCTGCGAGTGCTGCGCTCGATCGATGCCGCGCTCGAGGACACGGTGCCGATGCGCCGGCCGATCACCCTGCGCGACCTGCTGACCAACACCCTCGGCACCGGCCTGGTCTTCGCCGATCCGGGGACATATCCCATCCAGGAGGCGATGGACAGGTCGGGCGCGGTCTTTGGCTCCCGCCGCCAGTGGTCCAACGAGAAGTACATGCGGGAGATCAGTTCGCTTCCGCTCGTGCACCAGCCCGGCGAGGTGTGGATGTACAACGCAGGCTCGGACATCCTCGGCGTGCTGGTGGCAAGGGTCTCCGGCCAATCGTTCGGGCAATTCCTCGACAACAGGCTGTTCGGGCCGCTCGGCATGCGCGACTCCGGCTTCGCGGTCCCGAAGAACAAGGCCGACCGATTGCCGGCTGCCTATACGCCGGCGGACGGTGGGCTCAAGCTCGAAGACGCAGCGAACGGTGACGCCGAGTTCAGCCGGCCGGCAGGATTCGAATCAGGCGCCGGTGGGCTCGTCGGCACGATCGACGACTATCACACGTTCGCGCGGATGCTCCTGAATGGCGGAGCGCTGAACGACACGCGCCTGCTGGCAAGACCGACCGTGGAGGCCATGACCGCCGACCAGCTCACCGCCGAGCAGAAGGCGCGATCTCCGTGGCTGCCCGACTGGTGGGTCAGTCACGGTTGGGGCTGGGGCGTCGGCACCGTCACGCGGCGTTACGCGACCACGTCGACTCCGGGGCAGTACGGATGGGACGGCGGATTCGGCACGTCTTGGCGTTCGGACCCGGGCGAAGAGATGATCGCGATCCTGATGACCCAGGTCGGGATGATCAACCCGAACGGCCCTTCGTTCTTCCGCGACTTCTACACGTCCGCTTACGCGGCGATCGACGACTAGGGCACCGCGAACCGCCGGCATCGCTACTTCGTGGGCGCGTAGAACCGGCACGGTGGCGATTCCGCCGTGGTGTGGAAGTTCCAGTGCCGGCACCACGCTGTGCCGTCGAACTTCTTGCACGAGCCACATGTGACCCGCGGCGACTCGACGCGGGTCTTCTTCATGTGGTGCTCCGGCCGCTCGCCAGGAAACGGCTCCCGACTCAAAGCTGGGAACGGACCTCCCACAGCTCGGGGTAGAACCGTTTGCCGAGCGTCGTGCGCAGATACGCGGCGCCGGAGCTGCCTCCCGTGCCGGTCTTGGCGCCGATCTGCCTCTCCACCATGAGGACGTGCCGCGCTCGCCAGTGCGCAAACGTCTCGTCGTGGTTGAGCAGCCCCTCGCAGAGATCGAACAGGTCGCCGTAGCGCTCGCGATCGCGAAAGATGTCGAGTAGCGACGGAGAGCCGCGGCGCACGACCAGGGCTCGGAACGCATCGTCTACCGACGGCTCGTCCAGGCGTCGCTGCAATCGCGCCATCTCTTCGGGGGTCGCCTCGAGGCGCGCGAGGTACTTCGGCTCCTTCAGCCCGGACAGGAACTCGATCTCACGGAACTGCACGGACTGGAATCCACTGGCCGGCGCGAGCTTGGATCGAAACGCAAGGAAGTCCTGCGGCGACATCGTCTCCAGCACCTCGATCTGCTCGACGAGAAGCTCCTCGATGACGTGGACGCGATGCAGGTGGTGACGGGCGAAGAAGATGTCGTCGGCATCGATGCGATCGCGCGCGGCCTCGAGCTCGAACAGCACGACCTTGAACCACAGCTCGTACACCTGGTGGGCCACGATGAAGAGCAGCTCGTCGGGCTCCTTGCTCATCTGGTGCTGCAGGGAAAGCAGGTCCGGAACTCTCAGGTACGACCCGTAGGAGAGCTCGCGTCCCTCCTCACCGAATCGGCGGGACAAGGCGCTAGTGCCGGAAGTGGCGGCGGCCGGTGACGACCATCGCCATCCCAGCGGCGTCGGCGGCAGCGACCACCTCCGCGTCCTTCACCGAGCCACCGGGCTGGATCACCGCGGTCACGCCCGCCTGCGCCCCGAGCTCGAGGCCGTCGGCGAACGGGAAGAAGGCGTCCGATGCCATGACCGCGCCGCGCGACCGGTCGCCGGCACGCAGCACCGCGAGCTGCACCGCCTCGACGCGGCTCATTTGACCCGCCCCTACCCCGACCGCTGCACCGTCCCGGAACAGCACGATCGCGTTCGATTTCACGTGCTTGACCGCGATCCACGCGAGCCCAAGCTGATTCCACTCGGCTTCCGTCGGCGCGCGACGGGTGACGACCTTGCTCGTTACGCGGTCGAAGGTCGCGCGGTCCCACTCCTGGACGAGAAATCCGCCTGGCACGGAGCGTACGTCGTAGTCGAACAGCCCATTGCTCGCAGGTGGCGCCGAGAGCACGACCATGTTCTTGCGCCGGGCCAGCACGTCGAGCGCCTCGTCGAGCACCGCCGGAGCGATCACGACGTGCGTGACGATCTGCACGATCTGCTCGGCCGTCGGGCGATCGAGCGGCCGGTTGAGCGCGACGACGCCGCCGAACGCGGACACCTTGTCGCACTCGTAGGCCGTGCGATACGCGGCCGTGATGTCGGCCGCGACCGCGAGGCCGCAAGGGTTCATGTGCTTGATGATCGCCGCGGCCGGCTGCTCGTAGTCCATCACCAGCTGGAGCGCGGCTGAAGCGTCCTGCAGGTTGTTGAAGCCAGGCGCGCCGCCCTGGACCTGCGTCGCGCCGCCGAGGCCGCCGGGATCGGGACCGAGGCGGTAGAACGCGGCCTTCTGGTGGTCGTTCTCGCCGTACTTCAGCGGCTCGGCCAGCTGGCCGGCGATGGTGAATTCGGATGGAAACCCGTTGCGCCCGCGCATGTAGGCGGCAATCCACGCATCGTAGGCGGACGTGTGCCCAAACGCTTCGGCGGCCAGGCGGCGACGGGTTTGCGCGTCGAGCGTTCCCTCGCTCAGGGCAGCGAGAATCTCGGAGTACCGCTCGGGCCGCACCACGACCACGACCGAGGCGTGATTCTTGGCCGCCGCCCGGACCATCGCCGGGCCGCCGACGTCGATCTGCTCGACGGCCTGCTCGAACGTGATGTTGGGCTCCAGCACCGTGCTGACGAACGGGTAGAGGTTGCAGCAGACGAGATCGATCTCGCGCAGCCGGTGCTCGGACAGCGCGGCCATGTGCTCGGGACGGTCGCGCCTCGCGAGGATGCCCGCGTGCACGCCGGGATGGAGTGTCTTGATCCGGCCGTCCATCATCTCGGGGAAGTCCGTGAGGTCGCTGACGGGCCGCGCGTCGACGGCCGCGTCCTGCAGTGCGCGCAGCGTGCTGCCGGTGGCGAACAGCTCGTAATCGAGTCGCGCGAGACCGCGCGCGAAGCCCGCGAGCCCTGTCTTGTCGCTAACGGACAGGAGAGCGGTCGGCAAGCCTTGCCTCCATCATGCGGATGCCTTCGGGCAAGATCCGGTGCTCGACCTCGTGCACCCGCGCGCGCAGCGTCTCCACCGTATCGCCTTCGAGGATGGGGACCGAGTCTTGCACCAAGATCGGTCCGCCGTCGAGCTCAGCAGTGACGATGTGGACGGTCGCGCCGGTGAATTTCAGGCCGCTCTCCAGCGCTTGCTCGACCGCGTCCATGCCTCCGGCGAACATTGGGAGCAGCGAGGGATGCACGTTGACGATCCGTCCCTCGAACGCTTCGAGGAACGGGCCGGTGTGGATGCGGTCGTAGCCCGCGTCGACCACGAGCTGGACTCGATGCTCGAGAAAGAAGTTGCGCATCGCGGCGTCGCGGGCTTCGGCAGACTCGAACGCTTTCTGCGAGAGCGCCTTCGTCGGAATCCCCTGCGCACTCGCAAACGCTGCCGCCGGGCACGACCGACGGTTCGTCGCCACCGCCACCACGTCGAATCCTCTCTCGACGAGGTTGCGAAGGTTGGTGCCCTGCCCGGAGACGCAGACCCCGAGTCTCATCGGGGTCCCCGCGAAATCGGAGATTTCGTGGGGTGGTTCAGCGGATGGTCACCCGATCGGGTCCCGTCTGGCTGACCACCTCGCCGACCACGAGCGCGCCGTCCGGAACGTCCTTCCTGTCCATCGCCAGGATCATCCCGATCCCCATGTTGAACGTTCCCCACATCTCGTCGTCGGAGACGCGTCCGCGCTTCTGGATCTCGCGAAAGATCGGGTTCGGTGTCCACGCGCTCCTGTGCAGTCTGGCCGCCAGTCCGTCAGGCAAACAGCGCGGAAGGTTTCCAAGGATCCCGCCGCCCGTGATGTGGGCGGCCGTCTTCCACCGCAGGCGCCGCAGGTCGGCGAGATAAGACAGGTGCGGCGCCATCAGCGCCGCGGCCAGGTCTTCGGTGAGCCGCACGCCCTCGAAGACTCTGCGGGCGAGCGAGTAGCCGTTCGTGTGCAGTCCGCTCGAGTGCAGGCCGACCAGCACGTCACCGGCACGAACAACTTCCCGTTTCGTTTCCGCATCGACCAGGCCGACGATGAAACCTGCCAGGTCGTAATCACCGAGCGCGTATACGCCGGGCATCTCGGCCGTCTCGCCGCCCAGCAGCGCGCAGCCGGCCTCGCCGCACGCCGAGGTCATGCCCTCCACCACCTGGGCGAAGACGTCCGGATCGAGCTGGCCTGTCGCGAAGTAGTCGAGAAAGAAAAGGGGTCGTGCGCCGGCAGTCGCGATGTCGTTCACGCAGTGGTTGACGATGTCGGCGCCGATGACGCGGTGACGGCCGGTGGCGATGGCCACCTTGATCTTTGTGCCCACGCCGTCGGCGCTGGCCGCGAGCTGTCCACCGCCAGGCAGCGAGTAGAGGCCGGCGAACGGGCCGACCCCTGCCGCGACCTCGTTACCGTGGGTGGCCGCGATCAGCGGCTTGACGCGTTCCAGCGCGCGCTCGTAGGCGGCGATATCGACGCCGGCCGCGGCGTAGGAGAGTCCTTCCGCGCCCACTAGACCTTGGCGAGCTCGGGCTGGCCTTCGAACTGCATTTTGTCCATCTCCAGCTGCTGCGGCACCGGCACCGGGTACGAGCCGTCGAAGCACGCCCGGCAGAACTCCTGCGACGTGCCGCGGCCGATGGCGCGGATGAGGCCAGGGATGGACAGGTAGTGCAGCGAGTCGGCGCCGATCTGCTTGCGCACCTCGTCGACGGAGCGGCCGGATGCGATCAGCTCCTTGGTCGAGCCGATGTCGACACCCATGAAGCACGGGAAGCGCATCGGCGGGCTCGAGATCCGCATGTGGATCTCCTTGGCCCCGGCCGCGCGCAGGCGCTCGATGATCCGCCGCGAGGTCGTACCTCGGACGATCGAGTCGTCGACCGCGATCACGCGCTTGCCCTTGATCGAACGTGGCAGCGGGTTGAGCTTGAGCATCACCCCCGCCTCGCGCAACGACTGGTCGGGCTGGATGAACGTGCGGTTGATGTACCGGCTCTTCATCAGCGCCTCGCGGAACGGGATGCCCGACGCCTCGGCGTATCCGATCGCCGCGGGCGTGCCCGAGTCCGGGAACGGCACGACCATGTCGGCCTCTACCGGCGCCTCTTGCGCCAGCTCGTGGCCCATGCGGATGCGCGCGTCCTCGAGCTCGCAGTTCTTGAGAATCGAGTCCGGCCGCGCGAAATAGATGAACTCGAACACGCACATCGCGTGCTTGTTCGCCGTCTGGAAATTGACGCTCTGCACGCCGTGCTCGTCCATCACGACCATCTCGCCCGGCTGCACCTCGCGCACGAACGTGGCGTGGACGGTATCCAGCGCGCACGTCTCCGAGGCGATCACGTGCGCCGGCTGGCCGGCCAGGGGGATGTAGCCGAGGCACAACGGACGAAAACCGAAGGGATCGCGCAGCGCGATCAGCTGATGGGGCGTGATGATTCCGCACGAGTACGCGCCCACCACGCGCGAGAAGGTGCGGCGGATGACCTCCTCCCACGAGCGCCCATGCGTGTTCTCGATGAGCCGCGCCATGACCTCGGTGTCGAGCGACGTCTCGAACACCACTCCGCTCTCAGCCAGCTGTGAGCGCAGCGCATCCGCGTTGAGCAGGTTGCCGTTGTGGGCGATGGCACCTGGACCCAATGTCGGGTGGTGGAAGGGCAGCGGATGCGCATTCTCCGCGCGGCTCGCGCCGGTCGTGGAGTAGCGCGTGTGGCCGAGGGCGACGACCGAGCCCTCACCCAGGTCCTTGATCGTCGCCGGGGAGAACACCTGGGCGACCAGGCCCATGTCGCGATGCACTCGTACCGACGTCCCGTCGGAGACAGCGATGCCGGCCGATTCCTGTCCGCGGTGCTGCAGCGCGAAGAGGCCGAAGTAGGTGAGGTTGGCGACGTCGACGCCCTGCTTCGCGCAGATTCCGAATACACCGCACATCTAGTGGAGCAAGACCTCCCACGCATCGCGCAGCTCGACCAGCGACAGCTTCATCTGCCCTTCGAACTCGAGCGAGTCACCGCCTGTCAGGCCAAGGAGAGACAGCTCGACGTTGTGCCGGCGAGCCAGCGACTGCATCTCCGGCATCGCGCGCGAGGGCACGCTCACGATGAAGCGGCTTGGCGACTCCCCGAAGAAGGCCGCGTCCAGTCGCAGCGGCGGCTCGGGCCGGACCGCGGGGCAGCGCACGCCCACGTTGCCGAGCAGGCAGCACTCCGCCAACGCGACCAGCATTCCGCCCTCGGCGCAGTCGTGCGCCGAATGGAGGTAACCGCTCTGCGCCGCCGCGAGGATGACCCGGTTCACCGCCTGCTCGCGCGTCAGGTCCAGCGAAGGCGGCCGTCCGGCCACATAACCGTGCTCGACCTTCAGGTACTCGCTTCCGCCGAGGTCGTTGTGGCTCGACCCGATCAGCAGGACGAAGTCGCCTTCAGCGCGAAACCCAGTCTGCACGCGCTTGGAGTAGTCCTCGATCAGCCCGATCATCCCGACGACCGGGGTCGGATAGATGGCGGAATCCTGGCTTTCGTTGTACAGGCTCACGTTGCCGCTGACCACCGGAAGATCGAGCTGCCGGCAGGCGTACGCGAGCCCGGCGATCGTCTCCTCCATCTCCCAGTAGACCTCAGGCCGGTCGGGGTTGGCGAAGTTCAGGCAGTCGGTGACCGCGAGTGGCCGCGCGCCGGTCGCGACAACGTTGCGAGCCGCCTCCGCCACCGCAAGCTGCGCGCCGAGGTGCGGGTCGAGGTGGCAGTAGCGACCGTTGCCATCGGTCGTGACCGCCAGGCCGAGCCGCGTGCCCTTGACTCGCAGCATCGCCGCGTCGCCGCCGGGCGAAACGACGGTTCCATCGCCGACCATGTGGTCGTAGCGCCGGAAGATGCCCCTGCGGCTGCTCAGGTTGGGGCTCGCGAGCAATCGCAGCAGGGCCGCACCCGGATCGGTCAACGGCGGGAGAGCCTCGATGTCGAGGCCGAAAGGCGGCTCGGGGGCGAAGCCCATGAGGCGACGTGTGGGCGCGCCGTCGGTGAGCAGCGAGATCGGCAGCCGCGCCACGTGGTCCCGGCCGTCGACCACTGTGAGCTGGCCGTCGTCGGTGACCTGACCGATTACCGCGGACGCGAGGTCCCAGGCGCCGAAGATGCTTTCGACCTCGCGCTCGCGACCGCGCTGAACCACCACGAGCATGCGCTCCTGCGACTCCGACAGCATCACGTCGTAGGCGCTCATGCCGCGCTCGCGTCTCGGGACCAGCGAGACGTCGATCCGAGCGCCGGCGCCAGGAACGCGTCCCGCGCACTCCGCGACCGCCGACGTGAGTCCCGCCGCGCCCAGGTCCTGGATCGCCACCACCGCGTCGGTGTGACCGAGGTCCATGCATGCCTCGAGCAGGCACTTCTCGAGGAAGGGGTTGCCCACCTGCACCGCGGGCCGCCGCTCCGAGCTTGTCTCGTCGAGCTCGACCGACGCGAAGGACGCGCCGTGGATTCCATCGCGGCCGGTGTCGGCGCCTACGAGCATGAGGCTGTTGCCTGTGCCCTCGGCGCGCGCCCGCATCAGCTGGTCGGTGCGCACGAGGCCGACGCACATCGCGTTGACGAGCGGATTGGTGCCGTAGCAGTCTTCGAAGTAGACCTCGCCACCTACGGTGGGGATGCCGATGCAGTTGCCGTAACCGCCGACGCCCGCGACCACTCCCTCGAAGTGGCGCTCCGAATCGGGCAGAGGGCCGAAGCGCAGTGAGTCGAGCAGGGCTACCGGCCGCGCGCCCATGGCGATGACATCGCGGATGATTCCGCCGACGCCGGTGGCCGCGCCTTGGTACGGCTCGATCGCCGAGGGGTGGTTGTGCGATTCGATCTTGAACACGGCCGCCCAGCCCTCACCGATGTCGATAGCGCCGGCGTTCTCGCCGGGTCCCTGCAGGACACGCGCGCCCGTCGAAGGCAGGCGCCGCAGCAACGCCTTGGAGCTCTTGTACGAGCAGTGCTCCGACCAGAGGACGCCGAGCATCCCGAGCTCTACCTCGTTCGGGGCGCGCTTCAGCTCCTCGACTATGACCCTGTACTCATCTGGGGTGAGAGCGACCTCGCGAAGTCTTCTCTCGTCCACAGACTTGATGCTCAAGACACGAGCACCTTGAGGGCGCCCCCGGCGACCGACCTGAACAGTTTCAGCCCATCCATTCCGCCGAGCTCTTGCTCGGCGCACCGCTCGGGGTGCGGCATCATGCCGAGCACGTTGCCGCGCGCGTTCACGATGCCGGCGATGTTGTGCATCGACCCGTTGGGGTTGGCGCCCGGCACCACCATTCCGTTGGGGTCGCAGTAGCGAAACAGCACCTGGCCGCGCTGCTCGAGCCGCGACAACGTGGCCGGGTCGGCGAAGTAGCTGCCTTCGCCGTGCGAGATGGGAACGCGGAGCACCTCGCGCTCCTCACACGCGCGGGTGAATGGCAGGTCGGTGCGCTCGACGAGAAGGTTTGTCCACTCGCAGCGGAACTCCAGGGACGAGTTGCGGATGAGAGCGCCTGGCAACAGTCCCGCCTCGCACAGGACCTGGAAGCCGTTGCAGATTCCCCACACCAGGCCGCCGCCGTCGGCGAACTCCGCCACCTGCTCCATCACCGGCGCAAAGCGCGCGATGGCGCCGGTCCGCAGGTAGTCGCCGTAGGCGAAGCCGCCCGGCAAGATCACGCAGTCGCAGCCTTTCAGGTCCGCGTCCTTGTGCCAGAGGTACACGAGCTCCGCGCCGAGCACCTGGTCGACGACCCATCCGCAATCGCGGTCGGACCACGTGCCGGGGAAGACGACGACGCCAAACTTCATCGCTTGGATCCCTCACGCACCAGGTCGAAGTGGAAGTCCTCGATCACGTGGTTGGCGAGAAGCTGCCTGCACATCTCTTCGACGCGCTGCCGCGCTTCGTGCTCGGTCGTGCCATCGAGGCTGAGCTCGATGTACTTCCCGACCCGCACGTCGGCGACCTCGCGGAAGCCAAGTGAGACGAGCCCTTGCTTGACCGTGGCGCCTTGTGGATCGTTGACTACTGCCTTTGGTGTGACGATGACTCGGGCAATCATGTCTCGTTTCTGGGTTTGGGGGGAAATAGCGGCTTGCCCACGAGCCGCTGGTAGGCCGTGAGGTAGCGGATCCGCGTCTGGGCCACGACGTCCTCGGGCAGTTGCGGCGGCTCTGATTCCTTGTCCCATCCGGAGCGGGAAAGCCAGTCGCGCACGAACTGTTTGTCGAAGGAGTCAGGGGACGTGCCCGGCGCGTAGGTCGCGGCGTCCCAGTAACGCGAGCTGTCCGGCGTCAGCGCCTCGTCGATGAGGATCAGGTCATCGTCCACCAGGCCGAACTCGAACTTGGTGTCGGCGAGGATCAGGCCGCGGCGCGCCGAGAACTCGGCGGCGTGCTTGTAGAGCGCGAGGCTCGCGTCGCGCAGCTTGGCCGCGAGGTCATCGCCGATGTCCTTCGCCATCTGCGCGTAGGTGATGTTCTCGTCATGCCCCGTCTCCGCCTTCGTCGCCGGCGAGAAGATCGGCGTGGCCAGCTGCTGACTCTGCACGAGGCCCGGCGGCATCTTCTCGCCTGCCAGGCTCTGCGATTCCTGGTACTCCTTCCACGCGCTGCCCGCGAGGTATCCGCGCACCACGCACTCGTAGTCGATCCGCTTGGCCTTGCGCACGATCATGAAGCGGCCCGCGAGCTTGTCCCGGAAGTCCCTCAACGAGCCTGGGAGATCGGGCACCATGCCGGAGATCAGGTGGTTCGGCTGGAAAGTGTCGGTCTGCGAGAACCAGAAGATCGACAGCTGCGTAAGGACCTTTCCTCGGTCAGGGATGCCGTTGGGGAGAACGTGGTCGAAGGCGGAGATGCGGTCAGTCGCAACCATGAGCAGCTGGTTCTGGTCGAGCTCGTAGGTGTCACGCACCTTGCCGCGGGCGAAAAGCTTGAGAGGCAGCGTCGTCTCGTTGACGGCCGGTCCCGCGATCACGTTCTCACCCCCAACCCAAGCCGTTCATATGCGAGTTCCGTGTGCTCCAGCCCTGCCCATGGATCGAAAACGGAATCCATCTTCGCGCCGATACGGCGCACGACGTCTTCATTCTTCTCCAGCAGCGTGCGGAATCCCGCCCCGGCGGGCTCCATCGCCTGCATCGCAGCCTTCTGCACGATGACGTAAGCGTCCTCGCGCGACATCCCGCTCTCGACCAGCGCGAGCAGCACGCGCTGCGAGAACACGACGCCTCCGGCGAACTGCAGGTTCGCGAGCATTCGGTCCGGTCGCACCTCGAGGCCGCGTAGGACCTTGTCCATCTCGAGCGCCATGTAATCGAGCGCGGCGCAGGCGTCGGGAAAGATGACCCGTTCGGCCGACGAGTGGCTGATGTCACGCTCGTGCCACAGCGCGGTGTTCTCCAGCGCCGTGACCGCGTGGCCGCGCACCACCCTCGCGAGACCGCACACGCGCTCCGTCAGGACGGGGTTGCGCTTGTGCGGCATGGCGGAGCTCCCCTTCTGCTCCTTGCCGAACGGCTCGAACGCCTCACCGACCTCGCTCCTCTGGAGGAGCCGGATCTCGGTGGCGATGCGCTCGAGCGTCCCCGCGGCGATGGCGAGCGCGGACATGTATGTGGAGTGGCGATCGCGCGCGACCACCTGCGTCGACACCGGATCGACCTTCAGGCCCATCTCTTTGCACACATATTCCTCGACGCTCGGGTCGATGGTCGCGTGGGTGCCGACCGCGCCGCTGACCCGGCCCACCGCCGCCTCCTCGGCCGCGCGTGCCAGCCGCGCGATCGTGCGATCGAGCTCCGCGACCCATCCCGCGACCTTGAAGCCGAAGGTGATGGGCTCGGCGACGATTCCGTGCGTGCGGCCGGCCATCAAGGTTCGGCGGTGGCGGATGGCCAGCTCTGCGGCGGCCTCGCGCACCGACTGAAGCTCCTTCTGGATGATGCGCGCCGACTCCAGCATCTGCACCGCCATCGACGTGTCGTTCAGGTCCTGGCTGGTCATGCCGAGGTGCACGTAGCGCGCCTCGGGCTGGCCGATGGACTCGTTGAGGACGGTCAGGAACGCGATGACGTCGTGGCCGACGCGTGACTCGACCTCGGCAATCTTCGTTGCGTCGAACGTGCCTTTGCGAATCTTGGGTAGAGCGGACTTGGGTATGCGTCCGATGGACGCCCAGGCCTCGCAGACCAGGACCTCGATTCGGAGCCAGAGCTCGAATTTGTGCTGGTCAGACCAGACCGCTCGTATGGCGGGCGGCGTGTACCGCTCGATCAAGGGACGCCGAAAATTATATCGGCCACCGGCCGAATCAAGATCTAGCTGTAGGCGGCGTCGCAGGCACAAGATGTCGCGCGCATAGGGGCGATGAGGTCTCTCTTAAGCGACTGGCTTGATAATCGAGGGCTGACCTTGAGCCGAACCCGTAACTTCGTTCGTGGGCGCCTCGTTTGAGTCGGCACAGGCTGAACGGCCAGTGAGCGACCCGTCGCGTGGCGACGAGCGCGAGCTCGTCGAGCGGGCCAAGCGGGACCCGCGGCAGTTTGGGGCGCTTTACGACCGGCACTTTCAGCAGATCTATCGGTTCGTGTATTCAAGAGTGAGGGAGCAAACCGCGGCGGAAGACGTCACTTCGGAAGTCTTCATGAAGGCTCTGAAGGCCATGCCCCGTTACCAGGACACGGGGCGGCCCTTTGCTGCCTGGCTGTACCAGATCGCGGTCAACGCCATCGCGGACCGCTACCGCACCCTGCGTCCGACCCAGACCCTCGACGACTTCCACGACCTGTCGGTCGCGGGACCGGCGCTGGACGACCTCGCCGCGCACCGCGATGAGGTCCGCCGTATCTGGGCCCTCGTCGAGTCGCTGCCCAACCAGCAGCGCACCGCCCTCGTCCTCAAGTTCCAGGAAGACATGAAGATCGAAGACATCGCCGTCGCGATGGGCAAGTCGGCCGGCGCCGTCAAGCTCCTCATCCACCGCGGCGTCACGCGCCTGCGGGACGAGGCCGGCGCGCTGAGGCCGCTGGAATGAACGCGCGTTACGACCCCGAGCTGGACGACGTCCTCGACGACGGCGACCTTCGGCGCATCGGCGCCATGCTCCAAGCGGCTCGGGCGCCCGAGCCGCCGCTCGACGAGGCCTTCCGCACCGGACTCCGCCGCCAGCTCATGCAGGAAGCGTGGTCGATGGCGGAGGGTCGCGGACCAAGCTGGGCGCGGCGCTTCTTCGCCCCGCCGGGACTTGCCTGGGCCGGCGCTGTCGCCGGCGTGCTGCTGATCGCTGCGGTCGCGGTCTGGACGGCGACTCAGCAGAACGGGACCATCGGGCCGCCGATCGTGGCCAGCAACCTCGACGGCAAGAGCAACGTCGCGCTCCAGCAGCCGATCCTCGTCTCCTTCAACCAGCCGATGGACCACCAGTCGACCGAGTCGTCTGTGCAGATCACGCCCGCGACGAGCGTCGTCTATGCCTGGGACGCCAAGAGCGTGCAACTTTCGGTGACCCCGGTCAGCGGCAACCTCGCGCCGAACACGCAGTACCAGGTGACGATCGGGTCGGGTGCCAAGACGGCCTCCAACCAGCAGCTCGCGACTCCTCAGACGATCACCTTCGTCACGCAGCCGCCGGCGGCGACGCCGCAGCCTTCGCCCACGGCGCGGCCGACCCCATCCAACCCGTTGAGCGAGAAGCAGGTCGCGCCGCTGAACGGCGGCCTCACGTTCGCAGGGCAGTGGTCGGGGGACTCGCAGTCGGTCTACTACATCGACGGCAAGGGCGCGCTGCAGGTCGTGACGGCCAAGACCGGGACGGTCACGAACATCGCGCCTGACGGCGTGACCGCGCTCGCGGTCGCTCCCGCCGGCGATCGCATCGCCTACATCCGCGCGGGCAAGATCGAGGTGCTCACGCTCACCGCGGGCAAGACCGACGAGATCGCGCCGAAGTCCGCGCCGACTGTGGTCGGATGGTCGAAGGACGGTGTCCTCTGGGCGACGGCCGACGGGATCTACATCGCGACCGGACAGGTGGCGCCGCTGCCGGCCACCGGCGTGGTCACAGCGAAGTCGATCTCTCCGGACGGCACCCACGCCGTGTACGAGCAGGACGCCAACGTGTTCCTTCTCGACCTGGCCACTGGGAAGAGCGTGCAGCTCGGCACGGGCAAGAATCCCTTCGCCGGCTGGTCGCCTGACGGCACGATGGTTCTCTATTCATCGACCGACCACCTGATCGTCGCCGACCTCGCCGGAGTCACTCAGTCGACGCTGCCGCTCGGTGCGGCGAGCTGGTCAAGCGCCGATGCCATCCTGCTCGGCGGCGACACCAGCGTCTACGAGGTCCGCCCCGACGGCTCGAACCTCACGCACCTCGCCAACGGCACGTACGACTCGCCGCTCTGGGCGCCCGACGGCAACAGCTTCGCGTTCGTTCGCGGCGACTCGCTGTGGGTTGGGACCGCGCCCTCGCTTCCGCCCCAGCCGACCCCGGTGGACGAGGCAACCGCTGTCGTGAAGAAGTTCATGGACGCCAGGTTCGCCGGAAGGACCGATGACGCCGCGGCGCTGCTCGACGACAACGGCAAGAAGGCGTTTCCAGGAGGCGACCTGAAGATCGCCACGAATGGCGACACGCACTTCACGCGCTACTACCTTCTGACCCAGGAGGCGATCGGCACTCACCCGGACACGGTGAGAGTCGTGGTGCGGCTCGTCGTCACGCACGGAAAGAAGGACGTGGGCGACGTCGAGGAGACGCTGACGCTCGTGCGCGACGCGACGACCCGTCAGTTCCTCATCGACCAGTCGACCAATCGAGCGCAGCGCGACCTCGGCAAGGGCCCCGAAGTCGTCAGCGTGGACGTGGCGGCGTCGACGCTGCAGGTGTCGTTCGACAGCGACCTCGACCCGGCGACGGTGAGCGGCGGAGTCGTGGTTCTTGACGCGAAGGGCAAACCGGTCGATGCCAGCGTCTCCTACGCGAACAAGGTCGTGACGATCAGTGGGCTGAACCTGGCCCAGGGTGCGGCCTACCGCCTCACGGTCCAGACCACGGTGCGCGACGTCCAGGGCCAGAAGGTCGCGGCCGACTACGACCTCGACCTTGTCGGACCGTCGGCCAACCGGCACACTCTGGTGCGCCCGGCAGCGCCGGCGTCGCCGAGCGCTTCGCCGAGCTAGATCAGGTTCAGGGCGCGGGCCGCTCGACACAGAGCGGTGACCGAGCCGGAGTGGACGATCTGGCCATCGAGCGCAGCTCGCAGCGCTTCGTCGAACGAAAGGCGCAGGACCTCCATGTCCTGCTCGTACGTCTCCGGATTGCGATCCGACTCGGTCAGGCCTTCAGCGAGAAACAGGTGCGCACGCCCTGTTAGAAACGCCGCTCCGTGCACGACGCCGAGCGACGTGTAGCGAGCGGCGACCAGGCCGGTCTCCTCGGCGAGCTCTCTCCGCGCGCACGTAAGCGGCTCCTCGTCGCCGTCGAACGTGCCTGCCGGCACCTCCCACGAGGACACGTCCCACGCGTGGCGCCACTGGCGAACGAGCATCGTGTCTCCGTTGTCGAAGTGCGGGACAACGAAGGCCGAGTCGGGGTTGGTCACCACGCTGTAGATCGCGTTGGCGCCATCGGGAAAATGGATCTCGTCGTCGCGCAGCTCGAAGTAGCCGGACCGGCCGCGGACCGTGCTGCTCGTCACCTCGAACGGACGATGGGCCGGATGACGAAGCGTGGCTATCGCTGCACCATGGTGGCAACGGCTGCCGCCGCCGCGGCCACGTGTCGAGGATCCGGTCCGTAGTCGAACGGTGACGTGTCCGCGGCGTAGCTCTTTGCCTGTTCGATCAGCTCGGGATGGTCCTCGATGAACCGCGTGCTGAGGTTGCCGGCGCGGAAATCGCCGTTCTCGAGAATCGCGCGGTGATACGGAATGGTCGTCGCCGGCCCGACCACGACGAACTCCCGCAGCGCGCGGCTCGCGCGCGCGATCGCCTCGGCGCGGTCGGCGCCGTGCACGATCAGCTTGGCCACGAGGGAGTCGTAGTTGGGCGGCACGTCCGAACCCGGGCCGAAGCCCGAATCGACGCGCACCCCTGGCCCGGCGGGCGCGACCCAGCGGGCGATCCGCTTGGGGTTGGGGATGAACTTGCGTGTTGGATCTTCGGCGTTGATGCGCATCTCGATGGCGTGACCGGTCCACGTCACGTCTTCCTGCGCGAAGCTCAGCTCGAGCCCGGCCGCGACACGGATCTGCTCTTTCACCAGGTCGATGCCCGTCACCGACTCAGTGATCGGATGCTCGACCTGGAGCCGTGCGTTGACCTCGAGGAAGAAGAACTCGCCGTCGCTGAATATGAACTCGACGGTTCCCGCGTTGACGTAGCCCGCGGCCTTCGCGGCGCGGATGGCAGCGTCGCCCATCGCGGCGCGCAGCTCGGGCGTGAGGGCAGGCGACGGCGTCTCTTCCATGATCTTCTGGTGGCGGCGCTGGATCGAGCATTCGCGCTCGCCAAGGTGAACCGCGTTGCCGTGGCTGTCGCAGATGACCTGGATCTCGACATGGCGCGGCTTGCGCACATAGCGCTCCAGGTAGACGGTTGCATCACCGAACGCCGACCGGGCGGCCTGCGCCGTGCTCTCGATGGCCGCGGTCAGCTCCTTCTCGGACTCGACGACCTTCATCCCGATGCCGCCGCCGCCGCCTGACGGCTTGAGCATCACGGGGAAGCCGATCTCACGCGCCGCGTCCATCGCGTTGGAGGGATCGACGGCCCCGCTGCCTGGCGTCACCGGAACGCCGTGCTCGATCGCCAGCTGTCGCGCCGCGAGCTTCGAGCCGAGCGCGCGCATCGCGCCGGCGGGCGGGCCGATGAACTTGATGCCCGCCGCCTCACACGCTTCCGGGAACGGCGCCTTCTCGGACAGGAACCCGTAACCCGGGTGAATCGCCTCGGCGCCGCAGTCGCGAGCGACCTGGACGATCCTCTCGAGCTGCAGGTAGGACTCGGTCGCCGGCGCGGGCCCGATGTGGTGCGCCTCGTCCGCATAGCGGACGTGGATCGCGTTGCGGTCGGCGTCGGAGTAGACGGCAGCCGTCGCGATGCCGAGCTCCCGGCAGGCGCGCATCACCCGCACCGCGATCTCGCCGCGGTTCGCGATGAGGATTTTCTTGAAAAGCTTGCTTTTCAATGTTTCAGTAGATCGAACTTTCTCTTCAAGCGATGGCCAGGAGCGGCTGATTCGGCGAGACGACCTCGCCTTCCTTGACGAAGACCTCGCTGACCTTGCCCGCGACGGTCGTGACGATGTCGTTCTGCATCTTCATGGCCTCGAGCACCGCGACGACGTCTCCGAGCTTCACCTCGTCGCCCGACTTGACCGGGACCTTGACGATCAGCCCCTGCATCGGTGAGGCGATGGTGCCCTCGCCGGACTTTGGCCGCGGCGGAGCGCCGGCCGGGGGCGCGGCGCCGGCCGGTACAGGCATGACGGCAAGCCCCGATCCGCTCACGCGCACCTTGAAGACCTCGCCCTCGACCTCCACGTCGAACTCGGCCGCCGAAGGCGTCGTCGCAACAGGTGGGTCGGGCGGCGCAACCGGCGTGGGCTGCGGCTCGGGCGCCTTGACCTCGACCGGCTTGGGGGCACCGTCCTCCTTATGGGGTCCCTGCGCCGAAGGCGCGGGGCGGCTCGGCCCCCTCGCGTAGTCAGCGGTCAAGTGCGGGAACATCAGGTGGATGAGGACGAGGTCGTCGGTCGGCTCGAACCCGAGCTTGCGCACCTGCTGGCGCGCCGCCCCGACCTGCGGCTCGAGCAGGTCGGCGGGCCGGATGGTGATCGGCTCCTCGCGGCCGAGGATGAGCCTGCGCAGCTCGGGGTCGGCCGGCACCGGCGGTCGCCCATACAGCCCCTGCAGGTAATCCTTCAGCTCCTGCGTGACCGTCGCGTAGCGCTCGCCACCCAGCACGTTGTAGACGGCCTGGCTCGCGATCATCTGCCGAATCGGCGCGACCAGCGGCGGGTAGCCGATGTGGCGCCGCACGTGATTGGCCTCGTCCAGCACCTCGTTCAGGCGGTCGCTCGCGTTCTGCGTGCGGAGCTGGTGATAGATGTCGTCGATCATCAGCCCGGGCATGTGGTACCGGAGGATGCTCGCGTCGACCCGGTCCGCAACCGGGCTCAGATGCTCGATGTGCCGGCGCTTCAACTCTTCGACGTCGCGCTGCGGGTCCCACATCTTGCCGAGGTCGAGACCGGTGTCGTACTCGCCGCCCTCGAGCGCCGCCACAACGCTCTCGGCGGCAGGCTGCGACGCGCCCCAGGCGAGCGGCGACATCGCTACGTCGAGCACGTCTGCACCGGCCTCGACCGCGGCCATGTACGCCATCGGCGCCATGCCGCTCGAGCAGTGGGAGTGCACGTCGATGGGGACCTTGACCATGTGCTTGAGCGCCGTGACCAGCTCCCACGTCGCCTGGGGGCTGAGCAGACCCGACGTGTCCTTGATGACGATCTCGTGGCAGCCCATGTTGACCAGGCCCTTCGCGAGCGAGCCCCACAGCTCGAGGTTGTGCGCGGGCGAGATCGCGTAGCACAGCGCACCCTGGACCTTCTTCTTGGTCTTGAGTGCTGCGGCGATCGAGGCCTCCATGTTGCGCAGGTCGTTCAGCGGATCGAAGACGCGGAAGACGTCGACGCCGGACCTGGCCGCGTGCTTGATGAACAGCTCCACCACGTCATCGGCGAAGTTGCGCTTGGAGACGAGGTTCTGGCCGCGGATGAGCGCCTGGATCGGCGTGTTGGGCGTCGCCTTGTTGAGCTTGCGCAGGAACTCCCACGGATCCTCGTGGATGATCAGCTGCGTCTCGAAGGTCGCGCCGCCGAACGCCTCCATCGAGGTGAAGCCGATCGAGTCCATCTCGGCCGCGATCGGCACGATCTCCTCGGTGCGCAGATAACCGCCGAGCAGCGACTGCTGCGCGTCCCTGAACGTGGTGTCGACGAGACGAACGCGGGCCTTTTTCTTCGCCACTAGACGGCGAGGGCCGCGCGCTTCTCGGCGTGGGTGGATTCGACCGACTTGTCGTTCAGACCGATGATCCGAGCCGCGAGCCACGCCGCGTTCTTCGCGCCGGCCTCGCCGATCGCCACCGTTGCCACCGGCACGCCTGCCGGCATCTGCACGATCGAGTAGAGCGAGTCGACGCCGCCGAGGTGCTGCGTCGGCACTGGCACTCCGATCACCGGAAGGTCAGTCCACGCTGCGACGACCCCGGGCAGGTGTGCGGCGCCGCCGGCGGCCGCGATGACGACCTTGAGCCCTCGCTCGCGCGCGCTCGACGCCCACTCCATGACGCCGCGTGGGTTGCGGTGCGCCGAACAGACCTTCACCTCGTGCGCGAGGCCGAAGTCCTCGAGCACCTTGACGCACGACTCCATCAGTGGAAGGTCTGACTTGGAGCCGAGGATGATTCCGACGACTGGCTGCAACTACACCGCCTCCTCAGCTATGTCCGATCGAAAGAAAGCCCCTTCGAATCGTACCCGCCGAGCGCCCGCGAGGGCGGTCTCGCGGGCCGCCGCCACGCTGTCTCCAAGCGCGACGGACGTCACGACGCGACCACCATCGGTGACAAGCCCGGTGCCCGGTTCGAAGCGCGTACCCGCGTGGAAGATGAGCACGCCGGGCGGCATCTCGGCCAGTCCCTTGACGCGCTGCCCCAGCTTCATCGCCGCCTCGTCGGGGTAGTTGCCGGACGCCACGACCACGCCGACGGCTGCCTGCGGACTCCACCGAAGGTCGGGATGATCGGCGATTCCACCCTTCGCCGCCGCGAGCGCGAGGGCGACGAAGTCGCTCTGCAGGCGAGGCAGCACTACCTGGGCCTCGGGGTCGCCGAAGCGCGCGTTGAACTCGAGCGCGCGGATGCCGTCGGCGGTCAGCATCAAGCCCGCGTAGACGACGCCGCGAAACTCCTCACCCGAATCTCGGAGCGCATCGACCGCGGGTTGGATGACCTTCTTGACCACCTCGGCGACGACATCGCCGTCCACGCCCTTCGGTGGGGAGTACGCGCCCATCCCGCCCGTGTTGGCTCCGATGTCGCCCTCGCCGGCGCGTTTGTAGTCGCGGGCCGGAACCAGTGGAATGACGCCTGACCCATCGGTGATGGCATGGACGGAGAGCTCGGGCCCCTCGAGCCGCTCCTCAACCACGATGGTCGCGCCGCTGCGGCCGAACCGCTGCTCCACGAGCATCGCGTCGATCGCCTTGTCCGACTCTTCGATGTTGCCGCACACGATCACGCCCTTCCCGCGGGCGAGACCGTCCGCTTTCACCGCGACGTGGCCGTGCCGCTTGCGCGCCCAGTCCTTGGCCGGGGCCGGCTGGGTGAAGACCTCGAAGTCGGCCGTGGGGATGCCGGCCTGCCGCATCAGGGATTTGGCGAAGGCTTTGCTCGACTCGATCCTCCCCGCGCCGCGATTGGGGCCGAACACGTTGATGCCCGCGTGGCGCAGCGCGTCGCCAACGGCCGCGTCGACCGCTGCCTCCGGACCAAGAACGACCAGGCCGAGCCTTTCCCTTTTCGCGAAGTCGACGATGCGGACCACGTCGGTCGCGCCGATGGGAATGTTTCGCGCCATGCCCCCGGTGCCGCCGTTGCCGGGGGCGCAATACACGCGCTCGACGAGGTCGGACTGGACGCACTTCCACACCAGGGCATGCTCGCGGGCTCCGGAGCCGACGACGAGCACCCTCACCGCGCCGCCTTTGCGGGATAGTCCGGACTAACGCGCATTCTCAGCTCCGAAAGTGGTCGATAGTCCGGACTATCGCCTACTCCCACTCGATGGTGCCGGGCGGCTTCGACGTGATGTCGTACACGACCCGGTTGACGCCCTTCACCTCGTTGACGATGCGGTTGCTGATCCGTGCCAGCACCTCGTACGGCACCCGCGCCCAGTCCGCGGTCATCGCATCCTCGCTCGTCACGACCCGCACCGCCACGACGTTGGCGTACGTGCGGAAGTCGCCCATCACGCCGACCGTCTCCAGCGGCGTCAGCACCGCGAACGACTGCCACACCTGCCGGTAGAGGCCGTTGCGCTTGATCTCGTCGACCACCACCCAGTCGGCATTGCGCAGGATCTCGAGCCGCTCCGCCGTGACCTCGCCGAGGCAGCGAATCGACAGACCTGGCCCGGGGAATGGCTGGCGATAGACCATCTCCTCGGGCATCCCGAGCTCCAGGCCGACGGCCCGCACCTCGTCCTTGAACAGGTAGCGCAGCGGCTCGATGAGCGAGAACCGCAGGCCCGGCGGCAACCCTCCGACGTTGTGGTGCGTCTTGATCTTCGCCGCGGTTGCCGACACGTCCGGCGCCGTCGACTCGATCACGTCCGGGTAGAGCGTCCCCTGCGCGAGGAAGTCGATGCGCCCGAGGTGCGATGCCTCCGACTCGAACACCGCGATGAACTCGCGGCCGACGATGCGCCGCTTCTGCTCCGGATCGATGACGCCGCGCAGTCCGGCGAGGAAGCGGTCGGTCGCGTCGACGTAGCGAATGTTCATGTCGAGGTTGCCGTGCATCACGTCGAGCACGCGCTCCGGCTCTTCCTTGCGCAACAGGCCGTTGTTGACGAACACGCACGTCAGCTGGTCGCCGACCGCGCGATGCACGAGCGTCGCGGCCACGGCGGAGTCCACGCCGCCAGACAGCGCGCAGATGACGCGTCCGTCACCGACGCGGGCGCGGATGCTCTCGGTCGCCTCGGCGATGAAGGAGCCGGCCGTCCACGACGGCGTCAGGTGGCTCACGCCGAACAGGAAGTTGCGCAGCACCTCGCGGCCACTCGGGGTGTGCACCACCTCGGGATGGAACTGGATGCCGAAGATGCCCTTGCCGTTGGTGAATGCGGCCACCGGCGAGTTGCCGCTCGACGCGAGAAGGTGGAAGCCGGGCGGCATCTCGCTGACGCGGTCGCCGTGGCTCATCCACACAGGTAGCTCGCCCTGCAGCCCCTGAAACAATGCGTTGGGCTCACGTACCGACAGGAGCGCCGGCCCGTACTCACGCGCGTGACCGGGGTCGACCTTGCCGCCGAGGTGATGCGCGATGAGCTGCATCCCGTAGCAGATGCCCAGCACCGGAACGCCCGCTCGCAGCGCCTCCGGATCGACCTGCGGCGCGCCGTCGTCGTAGACGCTCGACGGGCCGCCGCTCAGGATCAAGGCGGCCGGGTGGCGCTCTTTCAGCTCGCGCCATGGGATGTTGCCGGGGACCAGCTCGCAGTAGACGTTGGCCTCGCGCACTCTGCGCGCGATGAGCTGGCTGAACTGCGACCCGTAGTCGAGCACGAACACCGTTTGTTGACGCGTGAGGGTGTCGACTTCGTCCCGCCGAGCCGCGGCGGTGGTGTTCAGGCTATTTGCCCATGCCCACGTGCTGGGCCTGCTGGAACACCTTGCCCTCGGAGACGATCGAGGGCGCGATCACCATCTCCACGTGCTGGAACTCCGCAATGTCGCGCGCCCCGCAAACTCCGAGCGCCGATCGCAGCGCACCCGCGAAGTTCTGCGTGCCGTCGTCCACTTTGGCGGGACCCAGGAGGATCTCCCGCAGCGTCGCCTTGGTGCCGACCTGGATGCGCGTTCCGCGCGGAAGGTTCGGATCGGGCGTCGCCATGCCCCAGTTGAATCCCTTCGATGCCGACTCCGCCGCGCCGGCGAGAGGCGTGCCGATCATGACGGCGTCGGCGCCCGCGGCAAACGCCTTGCAGACGTCGGCGCCGATGCGCATCCCGCCGTCGGTGATGACCGCGACGCGCATGCCGCCGCGGCGCATGTGCTCGTCGCGGGCCGCGGCCACGTCCGCCGTGGCAGTCACCTGCGGCACGCCGACACCAAGCACGCCGCGGGTCGTGCAGGCGGCGCCGGGACCGACCCCGACCAGGATGCCGGCGATGCCCGTCTCCATGAGCTCGAGCGCCGTCTCGTAGTGGACACAGTTGCCCACGACCACCGGAATGTCGCAAGCGCGAACTAGCTCGTCGAACGCCAGCTGGTGATATGACCGCGACGAGTGCCGCGCCGTAAGGACCGTCCCCTGCACCACGTACACGTCCGCACCAGCTTGCTGCACGAGCTGGGCGCGCTCTTCTGCGCGAGCCGGCACCGTCGAGACGGCGCACGGGACGCCCGCGTCCTTGATCGCCTTGATGCGCTCGCTGATCAGCCGGGGCTTGACCGGTTCGCGGTACGCCTCCTTGAGGACCGCGTTGACGGTCGACCGGTCGGCGTCGGCGATCTTCTTGATGATCGGCGCCGAGTCCTCGTAGCGCGTGTGCACGCCGTCGAGGTTCAGGACCGCAACGCCGCCGAGCTTTCCCATCGCGATGGCGAAGTCGACGTCGACGACACCGTCCATCGCCGAGCCCCAGAAGGGAAGTGGCAGCGAGAAGCCTTCGTCAGAATTGCGCCCTGCGTGCGCCCGGCCCATCGCGAAGGTGATGTCGACCTCGTCTGGGTTGAGGGTCACTCCACCCGGCACCAGCGCGACCTCGTCGAAGCCGTAGGCGCGGCGCGCGCGGCGGCCGATCCCGATCTCCAACCCCGTGTTTTGCGCAGACGGAGCCGAGGCTACTTCGTCTCGGGTCTCCATCTGGCTCCTTGTCAGGGTGTGCTTACTCCAATGGTTGAGGCGGGGTTCGGTGAATTATACCCGGACGATATTCTGTCAACGGTGTATCGCACCCTTGAGTACCTGAGTGGAATCTCGGACGATGACGTGCGTCGGCTCCGCGTCGTCGGCATCAAGCACACGAACCAGCTCCTGCATCGCGCAACGCTGGACATCGACCGCAGGAGGCTGGAGAAGAAGACCGGCATCACGCGCGATCGCCTCTTCGAGTTCGTCAACCAGTGCACGCTGCTCGAGGTTTCGGGCATGGAGCGCTGGATTCCACTTGTGCGCAGGCTCGGCATCGACTCGATGAAGGACCTGCACGCGCAGGACGCGGCCAAGCTGCATGCCCAACTGCTGGAGGCGATCGGCCTCGCGGGGGCGCCAAGCCTCAGCGACGTCGAGTACTGGATCAGCCAGGCCGGCCCTCTCGACATCGTCGAAGAGCCCGAGCCGACGAGGACCGTCCCGGTCATCAAGTAAGACTCGGACAGTCAGATAACCGGGGTTTCGGCCAAGCGAAAGCACTGAAAAGCCGGACTATGCGGGACCAGGCGGCCGGAAACGGACTCACTCCCAGCCCGTGCGCTCGCGCAACCAGGCCTCTGCAGCCCGTCCCTGCGCCGCCTGGAATGCGCGGAGCGTCGGAAGTCCCGGCGGCGCCGGCTCCAGCGCACGCACGACGAAATACCCGGCGAAGCTTGCGACCGCGGCGTCGATCGCGGTCGAAGGCACGCCGCGCAGGTCAAGCCGGTCGACGAGCTGGCTGGGTGGCGGCCCTCCCTGCATCGCGACGCTGGGCGCCATGCCCACCAGGTCCACCCAGCCCGCCCCGATCCGCGCCCAGGGCCAATCGAGCACGTAGACGCGGTCGCCCGAGATCAGGAGGTTGTCGGCTCGGAGGTCGCAGTGGACCAGGCCGTCGCCGGCGACCAGCGCAGGCGCGAGGCTTTCCAGCTCGGCGAGCCGTGAAAGGTTCCGCAACGCCCAGGCGTCGAGACGGTCATCGGAGCGCCCGAGGGCGATCGCCCATCCGTTGACGGTGCGCCGAAAGAAGTCCGGCACCGTGTCCTCGACCTGGATCGGCGAGGGGGTGAGGTCGCGAGACATCTTCTGGACAGAGGCGATCACCAGCTCGAGGTCCGCGTCCGTCCACGGTTCGTGGGGATGCCGCCCGTCGACGTCCTCCATGCACAGCGCCACCCAGCCGCGGTCGTCATAGGTCCAGAGGAGGCGCGGAGCCGGGGCGGTCCTCGGCAGCGCCGCCATCACCCGGGCTTCCCTTCGGTGGATGTCAGGCGTGTCCGGGTTGGCATCCTCGGACACGGCTTTCAGGAAATAGCGGTGGCCGTCCTCGAGAAGGAGGCGCGCCGCAAGACCGGGAGAAAATCCCATCGGCTGCGTCACCGCCTTCGCTACCCGGGCACCAAGCCGGCGCTCGAGCGCAGCGCGCACCTCGGCTGGAAGGACCTCCCAATGCACGCGTACGCCTCGAGCTGGGCTAGAGAAAGACCCCTCTCCGCAGCTTGAGGTTGTCGTAGATGCCGCGCTGGATCACGTCGCGCACGCGGTCGGCGGTGGCCATCACGAGGTGCTGATCCGCAGCCGCCTGAGGCGCGAGGTGCCCCACCTCGACCGGCGGGTGGAACTGGATGCGCCACTTGCTCGGCAGCGGAATCATCCCGAGCGGGCCGAGCAGCGGCCAGAAAGGCGTGACCGGGAAGTACGGCAGGCCGAGCCACCGGGCGATCGGCCGCAGGTCGGCGATCATCGGATAGATCTCCTCCGACCCGACCACAGAGATCGGGATGATCGGAGCCTGCGCCCGGATCGCGGTCGCGACAAAGCCGCCCCGGCCGAATCGGCGCAGGCGGTAGCGGTCCTTGAAGCCCTTGCCCGTCCCGCGCGTGCCCTCCGGAAAGACGAGCACGAGCTCGTCGCGCTCGAGCAGGCGCCGCGTGTCGTCGGGGTGGCCGACCGCCTGGCCGGTCCGCCGCAAAAACCAACTGAGCGTGGGCATGCCCATGAACTGGCTCGCCACCAGCGCGCGCACGTGTCGCGGCTGCGGATGCTCGACGAAGACCGCGGTCTTGATCATCGTGCCGTCCCACGGAAGGACACCCGCGTGGTTCGCGACGAGCAGCGCCCTGCCGTTCGCCGGAACGTGTTCGATCCCGGTCGTCTCGATGCGCCAGTAGTCGCGGTAGATGGCCTTGAAGGCGGTGAAGAACGCCTCGGTCCACTCGGGATCGAACCCAAACTCGTCGACGGTGAAGTTGGGTCCGCGGCGCGCGAGCTCGCGCTGCCGGTAGATGAACTGGACCACCTCCATGATCCGGTTCATGTCGATCACCTCGCGCCCGGTCAGGTTGCGCAGGCGCGTCGAGAGCTCGCTGAGCCCCTGGATCGCATACATCGGCGCGCGGCGCTGCAGCCGCCGCACGGGCTTCGGCAGCCTGAAGCCCTGGCGGGGTGCGACGATCTCCGCCTTCTTGCTGTTGCGGCGCCGCGCTTGGTGAATACGCTCTTGGCGGGTGGTTTCGGCGATCAATTCAGCAACCTCGCCCGTCTTCTCCGCGCCTGCAGGTAGACCTGTAGCTCGTACTCCTGCGGAGGTGACGGGGGCTCGATCTGCTCGGTCTGCTTGCCGAGAGCGAGGGCGTCCATCGCCTGGCGCGAGCTGAAAGCCGGCTTCCAGCCGAACTCGGCGAAGAGTCGCGAGCAGTCCATCACCGAGCCATACGTGAGGAAATCGGCGAGGTGCGCGGGCATGTCGATGCCGGCGATCGTCTTCAGGCCGGCCCGCGAGAACCACTTCCCGTAAGGCGGCAGAATCGGGGCGTTGCGACCCCCCATGATCGCGATCGCCTGGCTGAGCAGCACGACGCCGTCCCCCGCGACGTTGTACACGCCGGCATGGTCGCCGACGACCGCGCGCACGATCGCCTCGACCGCATCCTCTTCCTGGAGCAGCTGCAGGCGCGGATCGAAACCCGCAAACGTCGGCACGATCGGCAGCGAGATGTATCTCGCGAGACTTGCGTCCTCGCCCAGTCGATAGCCGAGGCGCAGGACCGTCACGTGGCACTGCTCGGCGCGCATCGAGAAATCGCTGACCAGCTGCTCCATCTCGAGCAGGTCACGTGTCACGCCCGAGGCGTAGCGATCCCAGTTGGCGGATTCCTCGGAGAAGAAGGACGGGTCGCCAGGGCCGGCGCCGTAGATCGCCTGGCTCGACTTCACGATGAGCTTGCGCACCGGGCTCGGTGCGGCGCAGCCGACGAGCAGATTCATCGTCCCGATCACGTCCGTCTCGTGGATCGACCGCTCCTCACGCGGCGAGTCGACCATCACCGCGAGGTGCACGACCGTGTCGATGTGCAGCCGGCGCACGAGCTTGCCGATCACCGACAGGCGCGTGTCGGCGTGCACGAAATCCATCTCCTCGACCGCGCTCATGGGGTCGCTGACGTCGCAGCCGAACAGGTATGGCACCTGTGGCGCGAGCCGGCGCGCGACCTCGGCGCCGAGGGGGTTGGACACGCCCGTGACGAGCACACGGGAGGGAGGCGTCACCCTCCCAAGACTAGGGGTAAATACCTCTCACCGTCGTGGCGTTGGCGACGCGCTGAACCGCGAGGGCGTAGGCGGCGGCGCGCATGTCGATGCGCTTGTTCACCGAGGTGTGGAGGATCTCGTAGAACGCGCGCGTGATCACGTGGTGCAGCTTGGTGTTGATCTCCTCCTCCTCCCAGAAGAAGGCCTGCAGGTCCTGCACCCACTCGAAGTACGACACGATCACGCCGCCGGAGTTCGCGAGGATGTCGGGCACGAGGAAGATCCCGCGTTCGTGCAGGATCGGATCGGCCTCCGGCGTCACCGCGGCGTTGGCGCCCTCGGTGATCAACCGCGCACGAATGCGCGAGGCGTTGTCCTCGTCGATCACGTTCTGCACCGCGGCCGGCACGAGGACCGTCACCGGCAGCTCCAGCAGCTCCTCGTTGGTGACGGCGTCTGCCTTCTTGAATCCGCTGACGCCGCCGCGCACCTTGCGGTGCTCGTCGAGCGCGGCGAGGTCGAGGCCGTTCGCGTTGTATACGCCGCCCTTCGAATCGCTCACGGCGACGACGTGCAGGCCAGCTTCGGAGAGCAGTCGCGTCGTCGAGCGGCCGACCGCGCCGTACCCCTGCACCGCGACGGTCGGCGTCTCATCGTCGATGTGCAGGTACTTGAGCGCTTCGAGCGTGAGGTAGGTCGCGCCGCGACCCGGAGCCTCGGTCCGTCCCTCCGAGCCGCCGACGTCGACGGGCTTGCCGGTGACCGACGCAGTCACCGAGTGCCCCTGGTGCATCGAGATCGTGTCCATGATCCAGGCCATCGTCTGCGGGTTCGTCCCCATGTCGGGCGCGGGGATGTCTTTCTCGGGCCCGATGAGGAGCGCGATCTCTGTCGCGTAGCGGCGCGTAAGGTGCTCCAGCTCGCTCGGCGAAAGCTTTTGTGGATCGACCGCCACCGCGCCCTTCGATCCGCCATACGGAATGCCGACCGCGGCGCATTTCCACGTCATGAGCATCGCCAGCGCCTTTACCAGGTCGAGCGTGATGTCGGGGTGGTAGCGGATCCCGCCCTTGGCCGGGCCGCGGCTGATGTTGTGCTGGACGCGCCAACCTGTAAAGACGTGGACGGAACCGTCGTCCATGTGGACTGGGAAGTGGACGGTCAGCTCGCGCTTGACCTCGCGAAGTCCCAGGCGAGCGTCTTCGGAGAGGCCGATGATGTCCGCCGCGGCGTCGAACCGCCGCTGCGCAGTCTGAAACGCGGAGGCCCGCGTACCAACCGCCATCTTCGCGATTCCCGATAGTAACGCCATGTCAGCGCGACGGCTTGCTGGGATCGCACTTCTTGCCGTGGTAGCCCTCGCGACCGGGTTCGTGCTCGCAAGCCAGGTCAAAGCGCAGCTCCTGACCCCCTCGAACCAGGTGGCTCGCTACCAGGCGCTGGTGCTCAGCGTGCAGGAGCTGGAGGCGACCAACTCCGATTCACGCCGGCAGATAGCGACGCTCCGTGGCCAGATCGACGGGCTCGAGGCCGACGCCGCCGCCCGCTCGGCGGCAACCCACAGCCTCAGGGGGCAGGTCGACGACCTGCGGGCGCACGCCGGCCTGGTTGCGATGCACGGGCCGGGCGTGGCCGTCGATCTGCGCAACGGCGTGGCCAGCTCGGCCGCCACCGGCACGTCCTACCTCGTCAACTTCGAGGACGTGCAGGACGTGGTCAATTTGCTGTTCTCCTCGGGCGCCGAGGGCATCGCGGTCAACGGCCGGCGCATCACTCCGCTCAGCGCGTTCTCCGGCTCGGCAGGAGAGGTGATCGTCGACCAGGGCTTGCCGCTTGCCTCGCCGCTGAAGATCGTCGCCGTCGGCGACCGCAACCGGATGCTGGCCGCGCTCGACGATCCCTCTGCCCTGGTGTCGATCCGGGCGCGCGAGGTCGAGTTCGACCTTCACCTTTCGTTTGTCGGCAGCCCGGACCTCACGTTGCCGGCATACGACTCGAGCCTCGAGGCTCCCCATGTCACGACCGTCGCACCGTCGTCGTAACCGCGCGACCGGGATCAGCGTGTGGCTGATCGCGCTTGCAGTGGCGGTGGTCGCGACGATTCAGATCCGCAGCGAGGTCGAGGTCCAGCGGAGCCTGGTCGGAGTCGACCCGACGTCGCTGGCGTTCCTCATCGACGACCTGCACCGCGCCAACGACGCGCTCGACGCGCAGAAGACCGACCTGAGCAGCCAGCGGGCGCACCTGCAGTCCGGACAATCCGGCGCCGCCGACCAGGTCCTGAGCGCCGAGGCCGATCAGCTTCGCGCCGTCGAAGGTCTCGTCCCAGTCCACGGCCCGGGCGTGGTCCTCGAGATCGACGCGAGCGGGCTCACGGCGTTGGACGTGCAAGACGCCGTCAACAACCTGCTGGCGGCAGGCGGTGAGGCGATCGACATCAACGGCCACCGGATCGTCATGGGCGTGCCGATCACCACGGTGTCTTCACCATTGACGATCTCCGTGATCGGCGATCCAACCCGCCTCGGCCTGGTCGCGGATCTGATGACGCAGCAACTTCGGGCAGACCGTCGTGTCCGCGGCGCGACCTACAGGATCGAGACCGACATCATGATCGCGTCGGTGATCAGCGAGAAGCCTTTCGTGTACGCGGTGCCTTCGTAGCGCCGTTTTTCTTGAGCTGCGCCGACAGCCTGTCGAGTCGGTCGTTGATGCGATCGATGTCCTTGCGCGTGGGTATGCGCAGGCGGCGCAGCGTCTGCTCGATGGCGTCGTCCATGACGGTCTCGAGTCCCTCACGCCGGCGCCCGACCTCGTTGCGAATGTCGGTCGGGACATTGAGCGTCCTGCGCACGTATTCCAGCAGCGCCTGGCCTCGGTCGTGAAGCATCTCGCCTCCCGCATCGACGAGGCGTGCCGGGCCGCGCTTCTCTTCTTCGAGCACGACCTGGGATAGCGTCACCTGCGTCAGATCTCGGTCGTCGTCGCGATCCACGACCTTGATCTCGTGACCGTCGCGCACCAGCTGCGCGATTCCCTCGAGCGTGATGTAGCGGCTCGTGCGCGTGTCGTACAGCTTGCGGTTTGCATACTTCTTGATAAGGTGTCGCTCAGGGGAGGCGGTCATTCGGGGCCCAGTCTAATGCGGTGCGTCATACGTTCCGCGCGGGCATTTGCCGGCATAGCCGGATAAGGACGCGCTTCGCGCGGCAACTGATTTCAGGGAGGTGGCGATGGCAACGAGGAAGCGCGCAGCGCAACGTTCGGGTCTGGTCGGGAGGGCGGTCAGCGCCGGCCGCCAGGCGCTGAAGGAGGCGGAGAGCCGCATACCTCCGGACCTGCGCCGGCGGGTGGATCGGGGCATCAAGGACGCGGACAAGGCCGCCCGGGCCGCGATCAAGGAGCTGCAGGTCCAGGTCAAGCGAGCCAGCACTCGCGCGGACGTGAACAGCGTGCTCAAGCGCATCGACGGCCTTACCAAGCAGGCCCGCCAGATCGCGCAGGCGACCGGTCCTCGCAAGGCAGCCACCACGCGCCGCCGCGCCGCGACTACCATCCGCAAAGTCGGCGCGACCCGCAAAATTAAGTCGCGCGCGACCAAGGCCGCGAGCACGACCCGACGCCGCGCGGCGAGCACGGCGAAGAAAGCAGCCGGGGCCGGCACTGCTACGCGTACGCGGCGATCGACCGCGCGTAGAAGCCCGAGCCGGCGCACTCGCGCCACTGAGACGACGACTCCCGAGGTGATGGCCGAACCTCAGGCCATCGGCGAGATCGAGATCGTCGAGATCACCGAGGCTTAACGCCGAGCGCCTCAACGCCGGGCGCGCGCAGGGCGCACTTAAAAAGAACCGAAGACCTTCACTCCGCCCACGAGGACAACACGTGGGCGGAGCTCTTCCCAGTCGACCTGGTCGTCCTCGAGCGGATCTCCGCGATAGATCTGGAGGTCGGCGAGCATCCCCGGCTCCAGGGTTCCCTTGACGTCCTCCTCGAAGCTCGCATAGGCGCCGCCCGACGTGTAGGCGCGCAGCGCGGCAAGCAGGCTTATGCCGTTGACCTGGTCCTCGACCGCAACGCGCATCCCGGGCCAGGGGTTGGGATCGATCGCCACCGGCAGGTCTGAGCTGAACGCGAGCTGGACTCCTGCTTTGAGCAGACCGCGGTGCGGCGCAAGGTCTTTGCGGTCGCGCACCGGAAAGAAGATCGCGGAGGCGACGCGACCGAAGCGCGCGGCCGTCGGCTGCATCACCGCGACCATGCCGAGCCTGGCGAGGCGCGCTTGCAGGTCCGGCGGACAGATCGTGCAGTGCTCGACCCGATGTCGGAGTCCTTTCCCGCCCGCGGCCTCGACCGCGTCGCACATCGCCTCGATCGCGGCGTCACCGATGGCGTGGGCGGCAACCTGCAGCCCATGCGCCGTCGCGCGCGCGACGATGTCACGCAGCTCTTCCGGAGTGGTGCGCCATACGCCTCCACCGGCGCGGGTGGCGACACGCTCCGCGCCGCCGTCGACGAACACCTTGACCGGCCCTGCCCGCACCACTGCACCGCCGAAGCCCGCGCATATGCCGAGCTCCGAGGCGGCGTCCAGCAGCTCCCACGAGAGAAATTCGTTGACGCGCACCTTCAGCCGGCCGTCGCACGCGAGCCGCTCGTAGGCGAGGAGGTCGTCGGCGAAGCCGCGATTGACCGCGGCGCCGACCGACGTGATCCCGCGCGAGATCAGCAGGTCTTGCGCCTTCAGCACGCCCTCGACGCGCCGCTCGAGCGGCGGCCTGGGCTGCACGTCCGCGACCAGGCGCATCGCGCTCTCGAGCAGCAAGCCGTTGGGCGAGCCGTTCAGGTCGCGACCGATGCGGCCTCCGTGCGGGTTCGGAGTGTCGTGTGTGATCGAGGCAGCGGCGAGGGCCGCGGAGTTCGCCACGCGCGCGTGCCCGCCGCGCTCGTCGATGAAGGCGGGCCGGTCGCCGGTGACACGGTCCAGCTCGGTGCGGTGAGGCTGGCGGCGTTCGGTCAGCTCGTCGGTCCGGTAGCCCATGCCCTGGAGCCACTCCGCCGGCTTGAGCTTGCCGGCGTGCTCCTCCAGCCGCGCAAGGATGTCGTCGATGCCCCGCGCGCCGGTCAGATCCGCGGCGAACCGGGTGAGGCCGTAGTAGACGACGTGCGCGTGCGCGTCGTTGAAGCCGGGCAGCACGAGCGCGCCCGCCAGGTCGACGACCCGTGTCCGCGGGCCGCGCAGGCCCATCACCTCCCGGCCGCCGCAGGCGACGACCTTTCCGCCGGCGATCGCAAGGTGGGTCTGCGGGGTCAGACCGGTCCGGCCGAGGGTGCGGATGCGACCCCGGGCCAGGATCATTTCCGCGCGCATTTCGGCCGCTAGATTAATCGGGTGACGACAATCGATTTCCGCTCGGACACTGTCGCCATGCCCAGTCGCGAGATGCGCGAGGCCATGGTCGTGGCGCCCCTGGGCGACGACGTGTTCGGCGACGACCCGACTACGAACCGGCTACTGGAAGTAGCCGCGGACCGGATGGGCAAGGAGGCCGCCACATTCGTCCCGAGCGGCACGATGGGAAACCTGGTCGGCGTGGCGGTCAACGCGGGCCGAGGCGAAGAGCTGATCGCGGACGCGGACTCGCACGTGTTCCAGTTCGAGGGCGCGGGCGCGGCCGCGCTGTGCGGCGTCCAGATCCGGCAGATTCCCACCCAGGCCGGCGTCATGTCGCCGCAGCAGATCGTTGGCGCGCTGCGCCCGCCCGACGATCCGCACCACCCGCGCAGCGCCGCGGTCACGTTTGAGAACACGCACAACCGCCACGGCGGAGTCGTCTGGCCGATGGAGGATCTCCGTGCAGCCGGCAAGGCCGCCCACGAGCATGGGCTGCGCGTCCACCTCGACGGCGCCAGGATCTTCAACGCTTCGGTCGCACTGGGTGTCGAGGCAAAGGAGATCGCCTCGACGGCGGACACGGTCACTTTCTGCCTTTCCAAAGGCCTGGCCTGTCCAATCGGCAGCATCTTTTGCGGTTCGAAGGACGACGTCGACGAAGCGAAGCGCTGGCGCAAGCGACTCGGCGGCGGCATGCGCCAGGTCGGCGTGCTGGCCGCCGCGGGGCTCATCGCGCTCGACCATATGGTCGACCGGCTCGCCGAGGATCACGCCAACGCCCGGACCCTCGCGGAGGGTCTGTCCGAGCTGCCGGGGGTGAAGTGCGACCTCTCGCGCGTCCAGACCAACCTCGTTTATTTCGAGCTTCTGGAGACGCCGGCGCCCGCATTCGTGGACGCATGCGCGAAGCGCGGTCTGCTCAGCGAATCGGCGAGCTCGCGGAGGGTGCGCTTCGTCACGCACTACGGCATCGACGTGGAAGACATCCAGTCGGCGTTGAAGATATGCGAGGAGGTCCTGAGCGCCTGAGCTCGCGCCTGTCGCCGGACGGCATGTACTACTGGGACGGGCAGCGCTGGGCCTCGACGCTCTCGCCTGACGGCCGATTCCGATGGAACGGCTCGGCGTGGGAACCGCTCGGGGCGTCCGCGCAACCTTCGCAGTACTACTCAGCCGGCGCACCTCCGCGTGAACCGACCTCCTGGACGCGCCCACTGCAGATCGCGATCGTGGCCCGTTACGTCGCATCGGGGCTGTACGGTCTCGCACTCCCATTCTGGCTGCAGGGCTACATGACGTCGGTGATGCAGCGGAGCCTGCAGAGGCAGCAGGCGGCGTACCCGCCAGGAGCTACGCCGCCGCCTGGATTGACCGACATGATGACCTCGATCGCGACCGCCTCCGTGTGGATCGGCGCGTTCATCGGTTTGACGATCGCGGTTGTCGCGATCGTCGCAGCGATCAGGCGCTGGACGTGGGCGTTTTACGTCATCCTCGTGCTGCTCGGATTCACGCTCCTCGGCACCGTCTTCAACGCGATCAACCTCGCGGCCGGTGGAGCGCTGACCTCCAATCAGCCACACCCTCCCGAATTCACGCAGGTCATGGCGTACGTCTTCGGTGCAATCGACACAGCCCTGTTCGTCTGGATGCTCATCGCCCTCATCCGCACCGGACCGTGGGCGATGCGCCGCGTCAGCTACTGAGGAGGCCGGCCAGCAGCTTCGGATCGATGTTGCCGCCGCTGACAACGGCGACCGTCGTTGGACCGGGCGGCAGCTGCTCGAGCGCCGCGTAAGCGAGGGCGCCCGCACCTTCGGCCACGAGCTTTGCCGACGCGACAAGCTCGGGGATCGCCGATTTCAGCCGTGGCTCCGGAACGATCAGCCACCTGTCGACGACCTCTCGCAGCAGGTCGAACATCTTCTGCGTCGTCGGCGCGGTCGTGCCGTCGGCGATCGTGTCCGCCTTGATCGTGACGGGAGAGCCGGCTTCAAAGCTCCGCGGCCACGTCGGGTATCCATCCGACTGGACTCCGATCACCTCGATGCTCTTGCCCGATCCCTTCAGCGCGGACGCGACGCCCCCGATCAGCCCTCCGCCGCCCACCGGGATCACCACGCGTCGCATCTCGGGCACGTCCTCCAGCAGCTCGAGGCCGAGACCGCCGTGTCCCGCCTGGACCTCGTCGTCC
This sequence comes from Candidatus Dormiibacterota bacterium, assembly GCA_035279785.1. GTDB lineage: Bacteria > Chloroflexota > Dormibacteria > Dormibacterales > Dormibacteraceae > 40CM-4-65-16. Next base: position 6,089 of record DATEHC010000027.1, on the reverse strand, counting down.
GCAAACGGGTGGATGAAGTGCTCGGGCTCGTCGCGCCAGCCCTCGTCGCTCAACCATTCGAGGACCTTTTCTCGCGGCATGAGGATGGGGGTCGCGCCCCATCGCTTCACCCCTTCGAGCTTCGGCGCGGGCGCGGTCTCGTACATGACGACGCGGCAGCCCACGCCTACGGCGTGGGCCGCGTACGCGCAAGCCGCCGCGGCGTTGCCGGCGCTGACGGTGATCAGACCGCGGCGGCGTTCCTCATCGCTGAGGTTCAGCGCCGCGGCCAGAAAGCCGCGCACTTTGAAGCTGCCGGTGGGCTGGAGGCACTCCGCCTTGAGCAGCGCTCCCTCGACCGGAACCAGCGGCGTACGCAGGACATGCGGCTTCGCGCGCTCCGCGGCCGCGCGAATGCGTTCGAGCCCGATCATCCGGATAATCGTATTGATGCCCATCTACGAATACCGGTGCGAGGCGTGCGGGAAGCGCTCGTCGACTCTTCTCAGCAGCTATTCCTCCCCTGACCCTTCCTGCCCCCACTGCGGCAAGCCTGAGCTGCGCCGCCTCGTCTCGACGTTCGCGACCACGGGCTCGAGCGACTCCGATGATTTCGGCGGCGGCGGCGACTTCGGCGGAGGCGATGACGGCGACTACGGCGGAGACGGGGACGGCGATTTCGGCGGCGGTGACGACGACTTCTAGGCCAGCCCTAGGACTTCGTTCGCTGCCTTGATCAACTCGCCGCGGTGGGTCTCGTCGTGGGCGAAGATCCGAAACAGCGCCATGCGCACCGGCAGGCGCCGAAACAGGTCGAGCACGCGGCTCTGCCTGTAGCGGTCCTCCAGCGGCTCGTAGAAAAGGATGTCCGCCGTCTCGGTCATGGGGTTGAACGCGCGCGATTCCTGCGCGGCGACGTCGACCTCGAAGACGGTCCCGCGCGCGGCAGCGGGAAGGCACTCGCGGATCTGCGCGGCGAACTCGGCGCGGGTAGCGGTGAGCGCGCCCTTCGGAATCTCGCGCGCGTCGGTGTGGCCCTGGTAGATCAGCCTCCACTTCAGCTTGCGCGACACCACGTCCGCCCACGCGCGGCCGAGCTCGCGCCGCGCGCCGTTGCCGTCGTCGTGAGCCCACCGGTCGACGTCTGACAGCAGAGACCACTCGGTAAGGCCGAGGAAGCGGTCGAGCCGCTCGAGCGGGTTGCCGCCGAGCAGAACGTCGAGCGTCGGCCGGAAAACCTCGCGCAGCTGCAGGTCGATGCGGCGCACGGTCCGGTGGAAGTAGACCTGGTGGTAGAGGTACAGGCGAGAGTTCAGGAACATGTAGAGCGCCTCGGCGCCGTGGGCGTGCAGCGTCAGGCCGCGCTCGGAGATGAACGAGTAGTGGATGATCCGCTGGACGTCGACCGGTCCCGCGGACACCCCGCATATATAGGAGTCGCGAGGGACGTAGTCCATGTTGTCGGCCGAGTACGCGCCGACCAGCGCCGGGCGCAGCGCCTCGAGCCAGGGCGGCGGCGCGAATCCGCCGAGCTCGCTCGAGGAGATGAGGTATGCCACCCACCGCGGATCGATTCGCTCGCCCCGCTCGAAATCGGCCGCGGGGGACGCTCCGAGCTCCGCGAGGAGGTCGGCGAGCGGTCCCGTTATCAGCTCTCGGCCGATGACCTCGTGGTCGATGCCCCACGTATCGAGGTAGTTCTCGTCGAAGAAGTGGCCGAAGGGGCCGTGCCCGACGTCGTGCAGCAGGCCCGCCATGCGCATCGTCTCCTCTACGAGCTGGGGTGAAGGCACGTCGGACACCGCAGCCTTCAACGAGGGGTAGAGATGGCGCGTCCACTCGCCCGCGAGATGCATCGCGCCGAGCGCGTGCTGGAAGCGTGAGTGCTCCGCTGTGGCGAACACCCACCAGGCGCTTTGCAGCTGGTGGATCCGGCGAAGCCTCTGCAGCCAGGCCGCGTCGATCAGGTCCTGCTCCGACGCCTGGCCGGCGACGCCTCCGGGGCCGGTGCGCGTGATGCGAAGGTATCTATAGATGGGATCGGACGAGAGATTGACTCGCGCGTACTCGGACCGGGGCTCGTCCACGCCACGAATATTGCCGGGCTCCCGATTATTGCGGGGCATCGAGCTCTTCAACGACGGCCTTTACTGGGAAGCGCACGAGGTCTGGGAGGAGGACTGGACGCCGCAGCGTCGGGGGCCGGAGTCGGGCTTCTACAAAGGCCTGATCCAGGTCGCGGCCGGCTGCCTGCACTACACCCGCCACAACCGGCGAGGCGCCGTCAACAAGTGGACTAGCGGCGCCGAGTATTTGCGCCCGTATCTCCCGGCGCACCGAGGGGTACGACTGGCGCCGCTCGTCGCGACGGTGAACGGATTTGTGCGAGCAATGGCCGCGGAGGAGTGGCCGGAGCTCGCGATGCCACGCATCGCTCACGAGTAGGGCGGAAACCGCCTCCCCGCCCCCGACTCGATCAGGCCGCCGTGGCCAAGGCGAAGCAGGTCACCGGCGTCGGCGCGGCCGTAGGCGAAGACGAACGGCAGCAGGAGATCGAGCGACGTGTTGCGGCTGAACCCCGCGCAGGAGGCGACGCCGACGACCGCGGCGCCGTTGAGCCGGCCGAGCCAGATCATGCTGCCCGGATGCATGGGGGCGCCGAGCTGCAGCAGCTTTCCGCCCGCGCCTTCGAGCTCAGCGTACGCGGGGTCGAGCGGATCGATCGCGGACGCTCCCGCGAACAGCACGAGCTCCGACCCGCCGTCGACGGCCTCGCGGTAGGCGGCAGCGACCGCAGGACCTGTGCGCGCCACCTCCCGGACCGCAACCACCTCCGCACCGTACCAACCGAGCTTGGACGTGACCGCTGCGCGAAACAGGTCGCGCGCCTTGGGTTTGAGTCGCTCCGTGGCCACGACAAAGGTCTTCAGCGGCCGGAAGGCGAGAAGCTCCACGACCGGACCGCGCTCGCGGCACAGCCGCTCCGCCTCCTCGATCAGCGCGCCTGGCACCGCGACTGGCGTCACCTTGCAGCCCGCGACCTCCTCTCCCTCGGCGACAGCTTGCCCGTCCATGAGGGTGAACACCGAGATGCTGCCGAGCGAATTGATCGCGTCGACCACGTCGCCGCGCACCCGCACCAGCCCGCGGCGCCGGGAGAGAAGTCGCGCCTGGCTCTGCACCGGATTGGTCGGCTCGAGACCCGGAGCGGCCAGCGCGGCGGCCAGGCGGCGCGCCGCCTCGTCCTCGTGGACGTCGCCCGGCTCGAGCTCCACGACGTGGACCTCTCCCCCGGCCCGCACCCTTTCGAGGTGCTCTTCGCCGAGGATCGCGCCCTTCCGAAGGTCCGGTCCGAGGTCGTGGACGAGCACGCGTCCTTTAATGTGCTCGGCCGTCGCGGCCTTCCCCTCCAGGCGGATCGCTCGCATCAATTGCAAAGATAGAGATGGCGATGGATCTGCCTCCGGTCCGTCTTTACAACACCTTCAGCCGCCGCAAAGACCTGCTGCGGCCGCTCGAGCGCGGCAGGGTGCGTATCTACTCCTGCGGCCCGACCGTCTACCGCTATGCCCACATCGGCAACCTGCGCACCTTCATGACGCCCGACCTGCTGCGGCGAGCGCTCCGCTACCTCGGATACGAGGTCGAGCAGGTGATGAACATCACCGACGTCGGCCACTTGACCGATGACACCTTCGACCGGGGCGAGGACAAGATGCTCGTCGCCGCCCGGCTCGAGAGCAAGTCACCCGAGGAGATCGCCACCCACTACACCGAGGCGTTCCTCGAGGACCTCGATCGCCTGAACATCGGGCGGGCCGACGTGTATCCGCGGGCCACGGAGTACGTCCCCAAGATGATCGAGCTCATCGAGACGCTGGTCGCGAAGGGCAACGCGTACGACGCCGGAGGCCACGTCTACTACGACATCAGCTCGTTTCCGGCGTACGGGCGGCTTTCGAGGAACACGACGGATTCGCTCCTCAGCGGCGTGCGCGGCGAGCCGGACCCACGCAAGCGCCATCCCGGCGATTTCACGCTGTGGAAGGCCGCCGGCGAGAAGCGGCTGCAGGTGTGGCCGAGCCCCTGGGGCCCTGGCTATCCCGGATGGCACATCGAGTGCTCCGCCATGTCGCTGTCGCTCCTTGGAAACAGATTCGACATCCACACCGGCGGCGCGGACAACGTCTTTCCGCACCACGAGGCCGAGATCGCGCAGTCGGAGGCGGTGACCGGGAGCCTGGTCGTAAGCATCTGGATGCACGGTGGTTTGCTGATGCTGTCCGGCGCGCGCATGGCCAAGTCGGCAGGCAACTTCTTTCGCGTGACCGAGCTGGAAGAGCGAGGCATCGACCCGCTGGCGTTTCGCTACCTTGCTTTGCAGGCCAGGTATCGCGCTCCTTTGAACTTCAGCATCGAAGGCGCGGCCGGCGCCGACAGGGTGCTGCGTCATCTGCGCGACCGCGTTGTCGAGTGGTCGTCAGACAAAGGCGCACTGGACGCCGCGTGGGACGCGCAATTCCGCGAGGCGATCGCGGACGACCTCGACTTCCCTCGCGCGATGGCCCTGGTTGCGGATCTCACCCGCTCGGACCTCTATTCCGGCTCGAAGGCGGCGACGCTCCTTGCGTGGGACGAGGTCCTGCGCCTCGATCTCGATCGGCCCCGGCAACTTTCTCCAGAGCGCGCCCTGCCGGCCGGCGCGGAGGAGTTGATCGCCGAGCGCGAGCGGGCACGCCAGGCGAAAGACTTCGCCACGGCCGACCGCATGCGGCAGCAGCTGCAGGACCTAGGCGTCACGGTTGCGGACAAGCCAATGAAAAAGGAAGGGGTCTAGAGAGACCGGATTACGACTGAGGCGATCCGGACTTCGTACCCGGCGTCGGGTGTGTCTTGGACTTCCCGTTCGCGTGTCCGTTGGACCCGTTGTTGCCGCGGCTCGAGCTGGCGCTGCCATTGCCGTTGCCATTGCCATTGCCGTTGCCGGAGTTGCCGTGGCCCTTCGCTTTGCCCTGGTGGTGGGCTTTCCCGGAAACGGCCGCCCCGTGCGTGCTTGGGCTGACGCATGGCCCGATGCCGTGCCCACCGCTGTTGGCGAGGTTGTCCTTGCACGTCTGCACGCGTTGGGTCACCGCGGTGCCCCAATTCGCGGGGTTGACGCTGCCGGTGGCGGCCGCTCCCCCGACCGTCACGGCGGCGGCCGCAGCAACCGCGCCGGCGAGCACCTTCAGCGTAAGCGCGGCCCCAGCTCCGCCCGACACGGTCTTGATGGCGCTGCGGCTGTGGACGGCACGCCGCGGCGGGATGGGACGCGCGGCGATGGGGTCGATGACCCGATGCAGCATCTGCTCCAGCTCCCGCTCGAGGTCGTCGTTCATTTGCGAAAAGGCATAACGCCGCAGCCCTCCCGACCAACCAGTTTCAGCTCACCTGCGCCCCAATACGGCCAGAAGCTCTTGCGAGCGGTGGCCGATCGGAAAGCGACCGTCTTTTCGGGAACGCCCAGCGCCGCCCCGATCTCGCGGTCCGGCTTGACTCCAAACGGACGTTCGTCTAACCTCCCGAACAAATGTCCGCACTGCCTCGATTCGACGCGTCCGAGTTCGCAGGGGACATAACGCTGGACCAGGTCATACCGGCGTCAGCGGCCGATTTTGTCGCACTCCCCGCCGACCTTCGCCCCGAGCTCGTCGATGCTCTGCGCCGGCGCGGCATCGAGCGCCTTTACTCGCACCAGGCGGACGCATACGACGCCGTGCGGCGCGGACGCCATCTCGTGGTCGTGACGCCGACCGCGAGCGGCAAGACCCTCTGCTACAACCTTCCGGTCCTGCAGCGGCTGCTCGAGGATCCGCAGCGCCGTGCGCTCTATCTCTTTCCCACGAAGGCGCTCGCGCAGGACCAGCTGGCGGAGCTGGGCGCGCTCAAGGCGGGGCTGCCCATCGACGTACGCGTCGACACGTACGACGGCGACACGCCGCCGGGGCGGCGCACGGCGATCCGCGAGGGCGGGCACGTCGTGATGACCAACCCGGACATGCTGCACACAGGCCTGCTGCCACACCACACGCGGTGGCGGCGCCTGTTCTCGACCCTCGAGTTCGTCGTCA
>DATEHC010000026.1:0-2163 GCA_035279785.1 Candidatus Dormiibacterota bacterium | reverse complement strand
CAGATGATCGACGAGCTGCCGGTGCTTGCCGTCGCGGCGACGCAGATCGCCGGCACGAGCGTGATCTCGGGAGCCTCGGAGCTGCGCCTGAAAGAGTCGGACCGCCTTTACGCAATGGAGGATGGGCTGCGGCAGATGGGCGCCGACATCACGGCCACCGAAGATGGATGGGTGATCAATGGACCACGCGATCTCGAAGGCGCGCGCGTCGACTCGGTGGGCGACCATCGAATCGCCATGGCGCTCGCGGTCGCGGGCCTGATGGCCGACGGCAAGACCGAGATCGAGGGCGCGGAGTGCGTCGACATCTCGTACCCCGGTTTCTTCGACGACCTGGAAGCCCTGGCTTGAGGCTGCGCCTCGAGATCGATGTCGAGGTCATCGGCCTCGAGCTGTACGAGCTGGAGGTCACACCCCCGCGCGACGATTTCGAGCTCGAGGTCAAGCGGGCCACGCAGGCCGCGAGATCGGGCGATGTTCCGCCGGTGGACCGGGCCCGTGAGCTTTACAGAAAGTTCGGCACCGACCCGACGCGCATGCGCCCTTCGTCGGAGGCGCTGCTGCGCCGCATCAAGAAAGGCGACGACCTTCCCCGAATAAACTCGCTGGTCGATGTGGCCAACGCGCTTTCGGTGCAGCTGCAGGTGCCCGTTGGCCTGTACGACCTGGGCAAGGTGAAGGGCGACGAGCTCGTGGTCCGCCTGGGACGCGAAGGCGAGGCGTACGAGGGCATCGGCAAGGAGAAGGTCAACGTCGGGGGTCGAATCTGCGTGGCCGACGCCGAAGGACCGTGCGGCAACCCAAGCGCGGACTCGGCCCGCACCATGATCACCACGGACACCGAGTCGGCCGCCTGGATCTACTTTCTGCCGGTGTCGGAGGACGACGTCGACCGCACCGCGGAGTTGATCGCCGTCTTCGGCCGCGGCCTCGTGAGGATGATGCGGTAGTGCCGGTTGCAACCGAGCAGGTCCTGGTCGTCAGGCGTGAGGACATATTTCCCGACGGTGCGTGGCACGGGTTCGTCACCGACCACCTCGACCGCTACCAGGCCGTGATCAGGGAGCGTCACGAGTTCAGGCCGCGCGCGGAGGTGGAGGACGACCCGAGCTTCCAGCAGATCATTCCGTACGTCGTCTTTCGGCACGGCGATCGCTACTTCCTGACGCATCGGCTTCGCGCCTCGTCCGAGAAGCGGCTCCGTAAGCAGTACTCGCTGGGCATCGGAGGCCATATCAACCCAGGCGATCTGCAGTCGGGCGACCCGATCCTCGACGGTCTCAAGCGCGAGTGGGAGGAGGAGGTCGTCTACGACGGCCACTTCGACACCGAGCTCATCGGATTGCTGAACGACGAATCGGCGCCGGTGTCGAAGGTCCATCTGGGCGTCGTCTTCCTGGTCGACGGGGATACGCCGAACATCGCGATCCGAGAGACCAAGAAGCTCGGTGGCGAGCTGCTCACGCTGCACGAGATGAAGAGCCTCTATCTGCAGATGGAGTCGTGGTCGCAGATCGTGTACGACCGGCTCGCCGGATGAGGTACGTCGAGGCCGGCGGGGTCCGCGTCTCGGTCATCGGCCTTGGCACCTGGCAGTTCGGATCGAGGGAATGGGGCTACGGCACCGGCTACGCCCGGGACGACGCCGCGAAGATCGTGCGGCGCGCCCTGGAGCTGGGCGTCAACCTGTTCGACACCGCCGAGATCTACGGCCCGTGGCGGTCCGAGCGAATCCTCGGCGAGGCGCTTCGCGGTCACCGCGAGCAGGCCTTCATCGCGACGAAGCTGTTTCCGATCGGGGTTTCCTTCCGGACCGAGGCGCGTGCCCGAGCCAGCGCCCGCCGGCTCGGCGTCGACCAGATCGACCTCTACCAGCAGCACTGGCCGAGCCCGCTTTTTCCCCCCGGCGCCACCATGCCTCGCTTCCGTCGGCTGTTGGACTCGGGGCTCGTCGGGCACGCCGGGGTGAGCAATCACGACCTCGCGCAGTGGCGGGCGTGCGACGCGGCCTTCGGAGGCCCCGTCCTGTCCAACCAGGTGCGCTTCAGCCTTCTGCACAGCGAGCCCGACCGTGAGCTTGTGCCGTGGGCGCAGCGCAACGACCGCATCGTCATCGCCTACAGCCCGCTTGCTCAGGGCGCGCTGTCGGGGACGTATCGCGAC
>DATEHC010000025.1:0-13358 GCA_035279785.1 Candidatus Dormiibacterota bacterium | reverse complement strand
TGGGAGTCGCCTAAGACCGAGGAGCCCGCCGCGCCGCCCGCCCCGTCCTGGGGAATGTCGGGGGGAATGTCGGCAGGCGCGCCCGCAGCGGCCCCGCCGCCGACGGCAGCTGCCGAACCACCGAAACCGCCCGCAGTCGAGGCACCGCCCTGGAACGCGCCCGCGCCGGTCTGGACCGCAGCCGCAGCAGCCGCGGCGGCACCTTTCCCAGCCGCCGGCACGGCGGCAGATTCCCCAGCCGCCGGTACCGCGGCAGATTCAACGGATGCCGACCTGGCGGCCGGCGCGGCTAAAGCCCAGCCGGCCGACGCGCCCGAGCCTCCGCCGGTCGAACCTGTCTCCCCGGAGCCGTCGCGCGCGCCCTGGTCCGCTCCTTCGCCCACTCCGGCCGACGTCGCCGCGACGATGGTCGCACCACCCCCGAGCAACGGCGCCGAGCGCGAACCCACCACGCTGATGCCGGCCTGGCAGCCTCCGGCCGCCGCAGCGCCGCCGCTCCCGGACACGATGGCGATGCCCGCCCCTCAGTCCACCGCGCCCGCCGGCGCCGGGCCGCAGGGCGAGCTGACGATCGAGTCAGGACCGGACGCCGGCCACAGCCACCGATCGGCCGACCACGCGCTGCGCATGGGCCGGTCGCCCGACAACGACGTGATCCTCCGTGACCCTGCGACGAGCGGCCACCACGCCCGGCTCGAGCGCCGTGGCGGGGACTTCTGGGTCGTGGATCTCGGAAGCACCAACGGCACGTTCGTCAATGGCGAGTCGATCCAGGAGAAGCAGCTGAACCACGGAGACCGGCTCACGATCGGTCAGAACTCGATTCACTTCTCCCTCATTGGAGCCTGATCTTTCGTCGGTCGTTAGCTAGCAACGATGCGACTGCGAATAGCGTGGGCCACTGACCCGGGCCTCGAGCGAGAGGAAAACGAGGACTCGGTGACGGTCTGGCGCAACAAGGCCGGGCTCGACACCCTGATCGTCGTCTGCGACGGGATGGGTGGCCACGCGGCGGGCCAGCACGCGAGCTCGATCGCGGTGAAGACCGTGACCAAGATCCTGGCGGAGGACGGTCAGGAAGGTCCAGAGCTCGACCGGCTCAAGAAGGCGTGCAAGGAGGCCAACACGGCCGTCTTCGAGGCGGCGCGTGAGAACCCGGACTGGGCCGGCATGGGAAGCACGATGGTCATTGCCGCGATCCGCTCCGGCGAGCTCGCGCTCCTGAACGTCGGGGACAGCCCCGCCTACCTGTTCCGCAACGGCCTGCCCAAGCTCGTCTCCCAGGACCACTCCTGGCCCGCGGAGCAGGTGCGTCTCGGACTCATCAAGCCAGAGGAGGCGGAGAACCACCCGCTGAAGCACCGGCTCACGCGCGCCGTGGGCGTGTGGGAGCAGATCCAGCCGTTCACCGACAAGATGAAGCTCGAGGAGGGCGACGCGATCGTGCTGTGCAGCGACGGCGTCGAGACCGCGGGTGTGAGCGTCGAAGAGATGGGTCGCCTCCTGCTGCGCGACGGCAACCTCGATCGAGGTGCGGAGCGCGTCATCGAGCGGTGCCGCGAGTTGGGCGCGCCCGACAACGTGACGCTCGCCGTGGCGCGGGTCGAGGTCGACGTGACCAAGACCGCGGTGCTGCCGAAGCTGAAGGCCTAAAAACTTCTTTAGTAAGCCCTCATCAGCGTTTCGGCGACGTGCTCGACCCTCATGGTCGACTTCCGCGCGCGCAGCCCTGATTCCAGCTGCATCTGGCACCCGGGGTTCGCCACCGACAGCACGTCGGCTTTCGTGTCGAGGACGCCGACCATCTTCTGCTCGAGAATGCGGCCCGACATTTCGGGCTCGAGCGTGCTGTAGAGCCCGGCCGCGCCGCAGCAGATGTCGGCGTGGCGCATCTCGACCCACTCGATCCCGGGCAACGCACGCAGCAGCTCGCGCGGCTGCTTCTTCACCTTCTGCGCATGCGCGAGGTGGCACGCGTCCTGGTAGGTCAGTCGCTTCTTGACGTCGCGCTTCGGCTCGGGAAGTCCGACCTCCGCTAGGAACTCGGTGAGGTCTTTGACGCGTCCCTTCAACGTCGGGTAGAAGTCCTTGAGGTGCGCGCCGCACCCGGCGGAGTCGACGACCAGGGCGTCGAAGCTCTGTGCCTCGTACACGCGCGCGTTGTGCTCGCGCAGGCGCTCGGCGCCTGCGAGGTCGCCGTTGTGCGCAAACAGCGCGCCGCAGCACCGCTCCCCGGGTGGAAACCAGACTTCGCATCCCGCGAGCTGCAGAAGTTTGACCGCCGCGTGGTGCGATTGTGGGTACAGGATCGGCATCACGCAGCCGACGAGAAACGCGACGCGATACTTGCGCTCGCCGAACGGCTCAGCCACGTTGCCGTCGGGTGGGCAGTACCGCGCCATCAGCTGCGGCAGCATCCGGCCCGAGCGCACGATCGACGTCAGGTGCAGGCGCTGCGCGAGGCGAGTCGCGTTCCCCGCGAGTTGCAACCGTCCTGGATGGCCGACGAGCTGCCGCAGCGCGACCTGGCTCGACTTGCGTTTCGGTGACGGCCGGCGCGCATCCTCGACATCGGCTCGGCCGGCCTCGATGATGCGACCGTAGGGCACGCCTGACGGGCACACGGCTTCGCACGTTCGGCAGCCGAGGCACAGGTCGATGTGCCTGACCTGCTCCTCGTCGAATGTCATGCCCCCGCGCTTCCACTGCGTCATGAGGTAGATGCGCCCGCGTGGGGACTCGGTCTCGAGACCAGTGACGCGAAACGTCGGGCAGGCATCGAGGCACAGCCCGCAGTGAACGCAGGTGGCGAGGTCGTCGTCGGAGAGTCGCTCGAACATCAGAACAGGTACCGCCCGGGATTCAGGAGTCCGTCGGGATCGAAAGCGTGCTTGATGCGGCGCATCACCTCGAGCGTTGGGGGTCGCGCTCCAAATGCATCCAATCCAGGGATGCCGAAAAGCGTCACGAGCGAGCCGCCGGCCGCCTCGGCCTTCACGCGCACGGCCTTCGCCGCATTGGGATCCGCGCCGGGTGGAGTCCAGTAGGCGATGCCGGCGCCTGGCGACGCCCACCAGTCGGTGAGTCCATCGAGGAGCTCCCGAAGCTTTTCGCGCGGCGCGGCGATCCTCGTCATTCGTGTCTCCGCCGAATGACTGACCCAGAAGTCAGACGGCGCAGGGTCCCAGCCGAGCCCAGACGTCACGCGGTCGACGGCTTCCCGACTGCCCAGGAATCGCGCCACGACGCGGCCGTCCGCGAACAGCTCGAGCGCCGACGGCGCCAGCGGCAGCGCAACGCAGCGCACGATATCGTCCCACCCTCCGCGCGAAGACACGGTCACATCGTGGAGCGGTCGGGGAAACACTTTGAACGACGCCGCCACGATCACTCCGAGCGTGCCGAGCGCGCCGTAGTGCAGCTTCATCATGTCGTAACCGCTGACGTTCTTGACCACGCGGCCGCCGCCCGTCGCCAGCTTTCCGTCGGGCAGCGCGACGCGGATTCCGATCAGGAAATCGCGCGGGGAGCCGAACCGGAAGCGCAGCGGACCGGTCCAGCCCGTGGCGAGAAGCCCGCCGATGGTGTGGCCGGGCGAGTTGAAAGGATCGAGCGGAAGGAACTGTCGCGCCCTGCCGAGGTGTTCCTGCAGCGCCTCTAGCGTGATGCCCGCCTCGACGCTGACGACCATGTCGGCCTGCGAGTGCTCGAGCACGCGATCGAGCCGGGTGGTGTCGAGCATGACGTCGGACTTCGTCGGAGGATTCCCCACCGCGGGCGATCTTCCGCCTCCGACCGGGATGACAGCCTGCTTCGACTCCGCCGCCTCGTGCAACTGCTGCGCAAGCTCCTCGGCGGAGCGGGGCGTCACCACCACCGGGCTTCGATCGCAAGGCCTGTTCGCCCTGCGAAGTGCACCTTCTTGCCCGATGGGTCGGGGAAGATCTTGCCCGGGTTGAGCACTCCCGCAGGGTCGAAGACGTCCTTCAGCCGGTGCATTGCATCGAGGTCGTCGGGGCTGTAGATCCACGGCATGAATGCGCTCTTCTCGAGGCCGATGCCGTGCTCGCCCGACAGGGCGCCGCCGAGCTCGACCACCGCGCGCAGCATCTCCTCGCCGGCGGACTCGACCTGCTGCATGACCTGCGTGTCGCGCATGTCGAAAAGGATGTTGGGGTGGAGGTTGCCGTCGCCGGCATGGAAGACATTGGCGACGGGGAGCTTGTAGTGCTCGCCGATCTCGCCGACCGCGGACAGAATCTGGGGGAGCCGCGAGCGGGGAACGACGCCGTCATGAAGGTAGTAGTTCGGCTTGATGCGGCCGAGCGCGCCGATGGCGCCCTTGCGACCCTGCCAAAGGAGATCGCGTTCGGCGGTGGTCTGCGCCTCGCGCATCGCGTATCCGTGGTTGGCCGCGAGGACCTTGCTGATCTCGTCCGTCAGCTCGCGGGTCGATTCCTCCACGCCGTCGACCTCTACGAGAAGCACGGCGCCGGCGCCAGTCGGATATCCAGCGTGGTAGTGCGCCTCGACGGCGCCGACGGTGACGTTGTCCATCATCTCGAGCGCGGAGGGGACGATCCCCGCGCCGATTACGGCAGATACGGCCTGGCTCGCGGTCTCGATGCTCGGAAATGCCGCGAGCAGCGTGACGACGCTGGGCGGAATCTTCAGGAGGCGCACCTTGATCTTGGTGATCGCGCAGAGCGTCCCCTCGGAGCCGACGAGCACGCCGCACAGGTCGAGGCCGACGCGATCGGGCTCGTCGCCCGCGACCCAGTGCACGCTCCCGTCGGCGAGCACGACCTCCATGCCGAGCACATGGTTGGTCGTGACTCCGTAGTAGAGGCAGTGCGGACCGCCCGAGTTCTCGGCGGCGTTGCCGCCGAGCGTGCACGCCTTCTGGCTCGAGGGATCGGGTGCGTAGAAAAGGCCGTGGCGGGCCGCGACGAGGGACAGCTCCTGGTTGACGACGCCCGGCTCGACCAGCGCCGTCTGCGCGACCGTGTCGATGTCGAGGATGCGCCGCATCCGAGTCACCTGGAGGGCGATGCCGCCGCGGATCGTCACCGCGCCGCCGCTGAGTCCCGTGCCGGCTCCTCGTGGCACGACGGGAACCTTGTGGCGTGACGCGATCTTCATCACGTCGGAGACCTGCTGCGTCGTCGCGGCGAGCACCACGACGTCTGGCTTCGCGCCTTCGATCGAGGCGTCGCGCTCGAAGATCCGGAGGTCGTTGGCCGAGTCGATGACCGCGTCGCGTCCGACCGCGTGTCGGAGCTCGTCGATCACAGCCTTAGCGAGCGGCATTTTCGAATGCCTCGAAGCGTCGCGTCGTCGATCCGGGAAAGCTCGGCGCCTCGACGGCGGAGCCGCCGACGATCAGAAGATCGACCCAGGCGTTCACCTCGTCGTCCGACGGCATGCGATCGGCGCGCTCGAAGATCGCCTCCTGGATGCGGCTGTGGGGCGAGACCTGGATCGTGTACCAGACCGACAGGCCGTCCGGCGTCACGACATGATGCGTTTCGTCGACCTTGCGATTGACAGGCAGTCGCATCGGTCTCGCCTCTGCGGCGGCCCGCAGTCGCGCCGCCTCGCTAGCGATGTCGGTCACCGGCTCCAATTTAAACTCGATCACATGACCGGTCGAAAGCGCGTCGAGGCGGCTCTCGCGATGGGCGTGGCCGATCGGCCCCCCGTCGGCGCGTGGGGACACACCTACAAAGAGGAGTGGTCTCCGTCGGCGCTCGCCGAGGTCACGGTCGAACGCGCCCGCGGGTTTGGATGGGACTTCGTCAAGTTCCAGCCGCGCGCGTCGTGCTTCGCCGAGGCGTTCGGCTCGGTGTACCACCCGTCCGGACACAGGCTACGTGCGCCGATCCTGATCAAGGCCGCCGTGCCCGATCTGGATTCCTGGCCGGCGGTGGACTTCGTGAATCGCGGGGCCCTGGACGACCAGATCGAGTCGATCGGCATGGTCGTGCGCGAGCTGGGCCCCGACGTGCCGGTGATACAGACCGTGTTCAGCCCAATCACGGTGGGTGGGTACCTCGTCGGCAAGTCGCAGTCGCGGATCGTGCGCGAGCTGCGCAAGCATCCCGACAAGGTCGGGCCGGCGCTCGACCGCGTCGTCCAGGCGCTGGTGGACTTCAGCCGGCGCTCGATCGCGGCCGGCGCGGCGGGAATCTTCTACGCGATCTCCGGCTACGCGGGTCGCAACGTGATGACCGAGGACGCTTATCGCGATCTCGTGCTTCCGTACGATCTCGCCGTGCTCGATGCGCTGCCGCGCGAGGGTTGGTTCAACGTGCTCCACCTGTGCGGGTCGAACCTCAACTTCTCGCTCGCGCGCGACCTGCACACGCATGCGGTCAGCTGGTCGATCCACAACCAGGGCAATCCGTCGCTGTCCGAAGGCCGCGACATCGCCGGCCGTGCGGTAATGGGTGGTCTCTCGCAGCGGTCGACGCTCGTGTATGGCCCGCCGCCGAAGATCGAGGAAGAAGCGCGGCGCGCGATCGAAGAGACCGGCGGACGTGGCTTGCTGCTTGCGCCCGGATGCTCGGTGCCGCCTCGCGTTCGGGAGTCGAACCTGTCAGCGTTGAAGTCGGCGGTGGCCGCGTGAGCCGCATAGAAGGCCTTGCCGAGATCGTGCTGTGGGCGGCGGACCTCGAGGTGACGCTGGCGTTCTATCGCGACCACTTCGATTTCGAGGTCGTCTCGCCGCCGCAGATGCCGAACAAGTTCCTGAAGGTCGCCGACACCGGCGGGATTCCCGAGCTGATCGTCCTGGTTCCTCACCCGTTTCCTGACGACTACTTTCCGACGCACAAGAAGAAGGAGATGCGAACGCTGCATCACCTGGCCTTCCGGGTGACCGCGCTCGAGTACGAGCGGCTGGAAAACAGGTTCATCGAGGCCGGCGTCGAGGTGCGGCACGGAGTGCACCCGGTCTTGAAGGACGTGGTGACGTTCTACCTCGACGATCCGGATGGGAATGAGATCGAGGTGATCGGCCCCGCGTAGCGTGGCGGCGCGGGCTCCACGGCGTTTAACGCGAGACGCCTCAGGGACCGCTGGATAGAATCAGCGCCGCTGTGTTCCGGAGGCTGCTTGCCGTCTGTTCCGGCGTGCTTGTCGGCTACGGCGGGTTTGCTCTGATCTCTCCCCCGACATCAGTGGCGACGCGGGCACCCACACCCCTCGGCATCACGCAGCCGACGACTCTTGCAACGCCCACGTCGTCACCTTCAGCGCTGCCGGCCGCGGACCCGACCCCTGAGGAACTGCTGATTGCCTCAATCGGTGTGGACGCAAGGATCGAGCCTCGCGGCCTGGACGGGAACCGCAACCTCGCGACGCCGGTGGACTATCGGGACGTCGCATGGTTCGACGAAGGGCCGCGGCCAGGCGAAGCGGGTAACGCGATTCTTAACGGACACGTCGACTGGTGGACGGGTGACGCCGTCTTCACTTCGCTTTCGAAGCTGCGGGTGGGCGAGCTGATACACGTGGTGAGGGCCGACCAGTCCACCGTCGACTTCAAGGTCTCTTCACTGAACACGGTCGATGCCAACGCACGCATCGCTTCGCTGTTCAGCACGTCAGGGCCCGCGACCCTCACCTTGATCACCTGTTCCGGCGTTTGGAATCCTGCGACGCAGACGGACACGCGCCGCCTCCTGGTCACGGCGGTTCTTGCGTAGCGTTGGGCGCTTCGGCGCCGTGGCAGTGACGGTCGGGCTGGCATTGCTGTTTGCGATGCCGGCGCAGGCCGCGGGGAGTCGCAACCTATGGCCGAACGGAGCGGCCGGAAACCGCGCCAACACGGAGTGGCGCGCGGCGAGCGTCACTTACGGCGGTGGTCTGCTGGTGAGGCGCACGCTGATCAAGGCGTACATGCAGGCGGGGGAGGTGCTCTTGCTCGGGTCGAGCGCCATCGGCCAGGGATCCAGCGACATCCTCGTGTGGAATCCAGGGCTGATCACCGGTGCGATCGGCGCCGAGAACGTTTCCGCCGCGCCCAGCTTCAGCTGCAACTCGCAGCGCACGGGCGCCCAGGGTCAGATCACGTCCCGGGCCGAGGAGCTGGCCGGGCCCGACACCATCCCGTCGGGTGGCGTTCCCGGCGGTTACGTCCCCTGCCACTACACGGCGCCAGGCACGGGGATCTATGACATCGCTTTCGTCGGACCGGATGGCACGGCCGGCACGGCCGACGGTACCGTGGCCGCCGATGTCGCGTTGACCAGCGCGGGCGACTTCAGTGCGGCCCAGGGCACGTCGATCGCGGCCTGGGATGCGACCGTGCGTTCCAGCCTCACGTCCGCGGTGGACATCACGGGTCGCGTCTTCACGTACTACCTCGCGCTGTTCACCGCCGGCAACGGCCGGCCGGTCTTTCCGACCGTTTACGTAGTCACCGGGGATGGTTACCGCTACCAGATCGACCTTCGCGGCATGGATCCGAACGGGTGGCTGGTCTACGGAAACCAGCTGGGGTTTCTCGACTCCGACGGCGCAACGCCGCTGTACCACGACGCGGTCGCCGTCAACTCGGGAAGTCCGGGTCAGCTGACCTCGATCCAGGGCGGTGTGACGTTCCAGCGGCCGAGTTTCCCATTGTTCTTCGAGGCCCCGGTCGACCCCACTTTGGCTGCGCTGGGCATCCCCACATCGCCTACCGCACCAGTGATGACGGCGGTGTCATTCAGCGGCAATCTGGCGGGCAACACGAGCCTTGTGAACTCAGGCGGAACCTTTCACTTCACAACCAACGTGAGCGGTGTCTACGACCTGGTGATCAGCCGAGACGGTGTGAACTTCGATCCGACCTCTCCTACGAATCGTTCACTCCGCGGAGCGCGGCCGGCGGGGGCGCAGTCGGCGGCTTGGGACGGCAAAGACAACTCGGGCAACTTCTTTCCGGCAGGAACCTTTCTGGTGCACGCGGGCTTTCACGGCGGCGAATACCACTTTCCGATGATCGACGTCGAGAACAACACGCAGGGCGGTCCGACGATCACGCTCCTCAACCCGCCGGGGTCGGTGTGCCCCGCCCTGAGCGGGGGTTGCAAGGCGGCCTTTTATGACGATCGCGCTTACATGACACTGAATGGGACGGTCGTGGATTCCGGCAACACCGTCGGCAATGTCCTTTGCGGCAACAACCCTCCGGCGACCACGTTTGCGAACCCATTCAACGGATACGACTCGTCCGGCTCTCAGCGTGCGTATGGCACGGCTGCCGATGGCAACACGAATGTTCCCTGCACCGGTGCATTCGGTGACGCCAAGGGCCTGGACACGTGGATCTACTACCCGAGCGCCATATCCGTCACCGCACTCAACCTGGTTCCCGCCGCTGCGGACATCGCGGTCACCAAGACGGTCAGCAATGCCACGCCATCGGTCGGCGCGAACGTGACTTTCACAGTGACCGCACACAACGGCGGTCCGAATCCGACGACGTCGCTTCAGGTCACCGACCTCGTGCCGGCTGGACTGACTTTTGTCTCCGCGACACAGACGCAAGGCACTTACGCGGCGGGTTCCGGCATTTGGGACGTGGGGGTGCTGCCGGTGGGCGCGACGGCGACGCTGAGCATCGTCGCCACGGTTACCGGGACTTCACCGGTGACGAACGTCGCGAGCCGGTCGTCGAGCTCGCCCATCGATCCGAACAGCGCCAACGATTCGGCCTCGGCCGTGGTGACGGGCAGCACCATACCGGGTCTGCCCGGGACCGGCGTGCCGCCGGTGGCAGCGTACGGGTCCTTTGTGTTGGCAGCGATGTTCACGGTGTGGGCGTTCGTGTGGCCGCGCAGGATTCGTCGACCTCGCCAATAGTTCGGGCCCTCCCGTTTTCGAGGTGATCGGCCCCACCTAGCCCCTGACGTACCGGGTCACGCTCCGAGGCGAAACGACACCAGCCATTCGATTCCGATCGCGAGCGCCCAACTCGCAGCGGTGACTATCGCAGTCCACCTGATGATCTCCATCCGCGAGTGTGTCCGTGACGCCAGGGCTGCGGCGATCAGCCCCAGCGCGATGACGATGACCGCTCCGGTGTTCACGATCGGCACCATCCTGTACTGACCGCCCGAGAACGCGAAGAGGAACGAGGTCACGACGTAACCACCCCAAGCGCCGGCGATGACGATCGCCGCGACCGAGATGGCTGTGGCGAGAGCTGAGATCGGTGGCCGGTTCGACGGGTGCAGAGTGCGGCCATTCTGATCCCTACCGGCGGCCCGTACCGTTGTCTCTGGTATGGACATTTCGGCGCGGATGGAGCGCCGCCGGATCCGGTTCTTCTTCGCCGGCCTGGTCGTCGTCAGCTCGGTACTCGACGTCGTCAGCGCACTGGTCGTGCACCACCAGACGAGATCGCAGGCACTCGAGATGCTGCTGCCGGCCAGTGTCACGCTGGGCGGCCGCACCGGCGCGGTGCTGTCCGGGCTCGCACTATTGCTGCTGGCGGGCGGCATCGCACGCGGCAAGCGCGTCGCGTTTCGCCTGACGCTCGTCTTGCTGGGAGCCACTGTGGCGTTCGAGCTCTTGAAAGACCTCGACTTCGAGTCTGCCGCACTCTTCGCGTGGATCGGCTTCGGCTTGTGGTGGTTCCGCGCGAACTTCAACGCGGACTCGGACCCGGCGCGGCTGCGATGGGGACTGGCCGTTCTGTTCATCGGCCTTCTTGCATCGATCGCATACGCCATCGCCGGCGCGGCCATCCTGCAGGGTGATCTGCGACCGGAGTTTGGCGTCATACGCTCGCTCGAGTCGCTTCTTCTCGCCGCCAGCGGCAGCCCGACGAGGTACCGCGCCGTCACGGAGCGCGCCGAGTGGTTCCTCACCTCGCTCCCGGTCGTGAGCTACGCGCTGATCCTCATCGCGATCACCCAGTTGCTGCGACCCGTTCTAGCGCCACGCGCGGCCGCGGTGGAGCGCGAGAGGGTCCATTCGCTGCTCGCGCGGTGGGGTCGCAACTACGTCTCGCATCTCGCCGTCCACGGCGCGTCGAGCTATCACTGGCTCGACGGCGACGCCTGCGTCGCGTTCACGTTGCGCGGCCGCATCGCGCTCGCCCTCGGTGACCCCGTCGCGCCGCCGGCGATGCTCGAGCGGGCGGCGCGCGATTTCGTGGCCTACTGCGACACGCAGGACTGGGTGGCGGCTTTTTACCAGGTGGATGACGCCGGTCCGTATCGGAGCGCAGGCATGACGCCAGTGCCGATCGGCGCCGAGGCGATCATCGACGCTACCGCGTTTTCGCTCGCGGGCCGAAAAAGGGCCGATGTCCGATACGCCGTGCACCGAGCCGAAAAGCAGGGGATGCTTTTTGTCTTCGGACCGGCATCGGCGCTAGTGGCCGAGCACGGCGCGCAGCTGAGCGAGGTGTCGGGCAAGTGGTTGCAGATGCATCGCTCGCCGGAGCTCGGATACAGCCTCGGTACTTTGTCGTCGCTGTCCGACCCTGACATCACCCTGGCTCTCGCGTTCTCGGCGCAGGGCCGTCTGGAAGGCTTCGTCAGCTGGCTGCCGGTGCCGATGCGCCGCGCCTGGACGCTCGACCTGACACGCCGCCGCCCCGACGCGGCGTACGGAGTCATGGAGGCGCTGATCGCGCGCTCGGTGGAGGAGGCGAAGGTTCGGGGCATCGCCGAGCTCAGCCTCGGCATCACTCCGCGGCTCATCAACCAGGCAAGTGTTCACGGAGCGTGGCGCGCGGCGTATTGGGGCCTGGACCGGTTCGAGCGAAGCCGAGGCCTGCACCGCTTCAAGGAGAAGTTCGGGCCGCGCTGGGAGGAGCGCTTCCTCGTCGTGCCCAACGCCGGCGCGCTGCCGGAGGTGTTGGTCGCACTCGTCCGCGCCCACGTACCGCCCCTTTCCGCGGTGGCGGCGTGGCTGCGGTCGCTCAGGTCGTCTGGGGCTTCGGCTCCGCCGCGGGCACGGGAGTTCGCGTAGCCAGCGCTGTCCCGACGCTGATCAGCAGGACGACGGTCAGGAGGATCAGGGTGACTGGCTCGGGGAATCGGATCCCTATCGCCGTGTCGAGTGAGATTGCGCCCGGCCCGATCAGGGCCAATGCCGCGACCGCTCCAAGGATCGAAAGGTTGAACTCGAAGCCGCCCTTGCTGTTCCAGAAGCCCTTGGGCCAGTGGACGAGGGCGATCGCGACGAGCATCGCGCCCGCGATCGCGATGATGGGGAGGGGGTAGAGGAACCCGAGCGCCAGGGCGATGCCGCCGGCGAACTCGCCAAGCGCCGAAATCCACGCCCACGCGAATGCCGGTCGGATACGCATCCGCGTCATCACGCCAGTCCAACCGTTGATGCCGGGGCCGCCCCACCAGCCGAAAAGCTTCTGCGCCCCGTGCGCGGCCATGATCGCGCCGATCGCAAGGCGAAGGATCAAGAGACCAGTTGCAGCCATTGAGCCATCGATACCCAACCGTTCGTGGACGAAACGTATTCGCCGATAGACTCACCCGTCAGGGCCCGTAGCTCAGTTGGTCAGAGCGGCCGACTCATAATCGGCTGGTCGGTGGATCGAGGCCACCCGGGCCCACCAGACCGGGGCGACGCGCCGCGATTCCCTCGCGAGCGCCGGCGCTCGCGGGTTTCAGATCGGTTGCAATGCCGCGAGCGCCGGCAGTCGCGGGTATCGGTCTCGAACTACGCTGGGGAGCGTGGCGAGGTGGGTGGTCCGCGTGGAGCGCGGCGGCCCCTGGGACTGGTCGAAGGACATGCGTCAGCAGGACGGATGGGATGCGCACGCGGCATACATGGACGGCATCTTCGACGAGGGCTTCCTGCTTCTAGCCGGCCCGCTCGCGGGCGACCGATACACGATGTGGCTGGTGGAGGCCGTATCCGAGGAAGAGGTCCGGCGGCGCATGAAGGAAGACCCATGGTCCGCCAACGGCATGCTGACCCCGGTCAGCATCGAGCGGTGGTCCATCGTCCTCGACCGACTCCCCAAACCCAACCACATCGTTTAGACGCAGCCCCATATCCCACGACGGCGTTCCACTCGGGTGAGTGGGCACCGGCCCGCTCACCCGAGCTCGGCTCAGAACTGACGGGTCGATCGGGGGTGCGCCTGACCTTGCTGCGAAGTCCGCGTAGACGCTGACGGCGCCGCCGAGCTGTGCACGTCCTCATTCGCCTCGTCAGCGCCGATCGTCCGGCTGAAGATGTCGGACCGGTTATGCGGATTGCTCCCCTGCGACTCACTGCCGGTCGCCTGGCCGAAGAACGTGACGAACGAATCGCCACGCGTTGTGAGTCCCTGGTAGTCGCCGATGAAGTAGCCGAACGCGAAGGCCGCGCTCTGCAGGTCGAAGGGT
>DATEHC010000024.1:0-11148 GCA_035279785.1 Candidatus Dormiibacterota bacterium | reverse complement strand
GGCACCTGGATGTGCAGCGGCTGGAGCCGCTCGGCGCAATCGACGGTGACTCGCAAGCCGTCGATGGCGATCTTCGCGCCCATCGCGCCGAGCATCACCTCGGTGTGGTCGCGAGTGCGCACGGGCTCGATGACAGTCGTTTCGCCATTCGCGTACAGGCCGGCGAGCAGGACCGCGGACTTCACCTGCGCGCTGGGCACCAAAGGCGCGTACTCGATGCCGTGAATGTGTGACTCGCCACCGACCCGCAGCGGCGGCCACGACGCGTGCGCGCCCATCTCGAGCAAAGGTTTCACCACGCGGTCCATGGGCCGTCGCGACAGCGACTCATCGCCGGCGAGCTCGCTCTTAAAGTCCTGCGCGGCCAGCACGCCCGCGAGCAGACGCATGGTGGTTCCCGAGTTGCCGCAGACGAGCGGTCGGTCGGGAGCGCTCAGCCCGCGGAGGCCCTCCCCGCGGATGCGGCCGTCCTCGATTGCAATGCCCAGCTGCCGAAGGCACGAAGCCGTCGACTCGACGTCCGCGCCCGCCGACAGCCCCGCGACCGTGCTCTCGCCCGACGCCAGCGCACCGAGGATCAGCGCCCGGTGCGACACGGACTTGTCACCCGGCACATGAACCGTGCCCTCCAGCCCACGCGCACGCCTGACGGTCGCGATCACTTGCCGCGCGCCCAGCGCTCGCGGACGTCGCGCGCCTCCTCGAGCAGCTCGACTAGGCGAGGGTCATCGGCCTCGAGGTGGCGGTAGAGCCGCCCGAGCTCCTTGCTGATTCCGTCCAGCACCTCCAGCAGGTTCTCCCGGTTCGTGCGCGCGATGCCTACGTTCAGGTCGGGGTCGCCCGCGGCCAGGCGGCTCATGTCGCGGAACCCACCCGCGGCGATCTTCGACGCCTCGGGCCAGTCGCTGCGACGCGAAAGGCTCAGCACGTAGGCCACCGACAGCAGATAGGCCGCGTGGCTCACGCCGGACACGAGCCGATCATGCGTGATGGGATCCATGACCACCGGATGCGCTCCTACCTTTGTGACCAGCTCGGTGACGGCGGGCTCGTCGCGCGTCATGAGCCACGGCGCGCCCTCGAAGATCGAGGCGTCCGCGGCATCGATCCCCGAAACCTCTCGGCCGCACATGGGATGCCCGCCGACCAGGTCGATACCCTCCGCCGCGGCCCACTCCATAACCACTGCCTTCGTGCTCGCCATGTCCGTGACCGTCCGGCCCTGCGCCAGAACCGCGACCTCTGCGAACACCGCACGCAGCGAGTTGATCGGCGTCGCGACGAAGATGAGGTCCGCCATCTCGAGCACGCTCGGATCCGTGTTGGCGCTGGAGACGATCTCTCGGCCGAGCGCCTTCTGGACCACGACCGGGTTGCGGTCGGTGCCGACCACCGTGACCTCCGGCGACGACCTCTTCAGCGCGAGCGCGAAGGACGATCCCATGAGGCCCAGGCCGACAATCCCAACTGTCGGCAACGAACTAGGCCAGCTGTTTCTGCATCGAGCCGAGCAGGCGCCGCACGTCGGCCATCAGACGGTCGAACGCCGCGAAGTCGAGAGATTGCGCGCCGTCCGAGAGCGCCTGGTTCGGCATCGGGTGCACCTCGATGATCAGGCCGTTCGCGCCGGCCGCGACGGCGGCGAGCGACATCGGTCCCACAAGCGTCCACTTCCCGGTCGCCTGCGACGGGTCGACGACGACCGGAAGGTGTGACAGCTCGCGCACGAGCGGCACCGCGTTGAGGTCGAGAGTGAAGCGCGTCGCGGTCTCGAACGTGCGGATGCCGCGCTCGCACAGGATCACGTTGCGGTTGCCCTGCGACAGGATGTACTCCGCCGCGAGCAGCCACTCCTCGATGGTCGAAGACATGCCGCGCTTCAGCAGCACCGGCTTCCCCGAGCGCCCGGCCTCCTGTAGCAGCGCGTAGTTCTGCATGTTGCGTGTGCCGAGCTGGAGGATGTCGGCGTACTTGGCCACCAGCGCGACGTCACCCGGCGAGACCACCTCCGTGACGACTTTCAGACCGGTCTCCTCGCGAGCGAGGGCCATCATCTCCAGTCCCGCCTCGCCGAGACCCTGGAACGAGTAAGGCGACGTGCGCGGTTTGAACGCGCCTCCGCGCAGGATGCGCGCGCCCTGCGCCGCGACGTGACGCGCGGTCTCCAGGAGCATCTCCTCGCCCTCGACCGAGCACGGGCCGGCCATGATCACGACCTCGTCGTTGCCGATCTTCACCCCGTCGACGTCGACGACCGTGTCGTTCCGTCTGAACTCGCGGCTCGCGAGCTTGAAGGGCTTGGTGATCGGAATGATCTCCTGGATGCCACCGAGGTGCGAGAACGCGTCCTTGTACGCGTAGGCGTTGCCGCCGATGACGCCGATGACAGCCCGTTCCTCACCCTTCGACAGCTCGGCCTTGAGACCGATCTCGTCGATGCGTTCGACGACGGCGTCGATCTCCGCCTTGGTCGCCTGGTGGGACATGACGATGATCACGGCTTCAACGAACCTCTCATGAAATCAAGATCGTTCTTGATGGCTTCCGCGCCGCGAAGGTAGGCGAAACGCATGGCCGCCTGCGGCCGCGGCGTGTTGTACAGCACGAGGATACGGATGCACATCGGTACCCCTCGCGGGTTCGGCTGCTGGACGGCCATGTCGTGGCCGCACAGCATCGGCACGTCGAGCCAACCGAGCCGCCGCACGGCGTGGGCCGGGAACTCGGCGTCGAGGTCGGGGGTCGTGGTGAAAAAGGCGGCCCCTATCTCGTGTGGATCGATGTCGTTCAGCATCGCGAGCTCTCGCAGCAGCTCCTCGGTCGCGTCCATGATCGCCTCGGCCGTATTCGCCTGCGCCGTCGTCGCGCCACGGATCCCTCTCAGCGGCACGCCTTCAACAGCTCCCGCACGAGAGAAACTCCGTCGCCGGCGCGATCGATCTCGTCCACGATCGCGCTGCCCACCACCGCGGCGTCGAGCTTGCCGCGCAACGCCTTGAGGTGCTCCTGCCGGGAGATGCCGAAACCCGCCGCGACCGGCAGCTTCGTCCGCTTCCTCACCTGCGCCAGAAGCTCGGGAATCCCCTCGGGCAGGTCGCGGCGCACCCCCGTGATTCCGGTGACGGTCACGCAGTAGACGAAACCGCTGGAGTGGGCGGCGATCGCCTCGATGCGCTCCGGCGGCGTCGTCGGCGCGACCATGAACACGGTGTCCAGGGACGCGGCGCGCAGCCAGCCCGCGACGGGCTCGGCCTCTTCGATCGGAAGGTCGGGCACGATCACGCCCGCGACGCCTGCCTGCGCCGCCTCGGCCGCGAACTTGCGCGGGTCATAGGACAGCACGGGATTGATGTAGGTCATCAGCACGACCGGGACCCCTTCCACCGCGACCGCCTGCGCCACTTCGAGCGCGCCGGCGACCGTCATTCCGTTCGCCAGCGCCTGCTGGCCGGCCTTCTGGATCACGGGGCCGTCGGCCAGCGGGTCGGAGTGCGGGAGGCCGATCTCGAGCGCGGCGATACCCGAGGCCGCAAGGCGCTTGCCGACGTCGATCGACCTCTTCTTCGACGGGTGCCCGGCCATGATGTAGGCGACCAGCTTCAGGTCGCCCTCCGCCCGAAGCGCCTTCTCGAGCCGGCTGGCCTCAGAGACCTTCAACTGAGTCCATGTCCTTGTCGCCGCGGCCGGAGAGGCAGATGAGGATCCGTCCGCCGGGGCCGAGCTCCTTCGCGATCACGCCTGCGTGGTGGATCGCGTGCGACGGCTCGAGCGCGGGCATGATCCCCTCGAGCTTCGTGCACAACCTGAACGCCGCGAGCGCGTCCTTGTCGGTGACCGCCACGTACTCGACGCGCTCGATGTCGCGGAGAAACGCGTGCTCCGGACCGACGCCGGGATAGTCCAGGCCCGCGCTGATCGAGTGCGTCGGCAGGATCTGGCCGTCGCCGTCCTGCAAGACATACGAATAGGAACCGTGCAGGACGCCCGGCCTGCCGCCGACCAGGGACGCCGCGTGCTCGCCGGTGCGCACTCCCCTGCCGGCGGCCTCGACGCCCACAAGCGCAACTTCCTTGTCGTCGAGGAACGCCGTGAAGATGCCGATGGCGTTCGATCCTCCGCCGACACATGCGACCACGACGTCGGGCAGCTTGCCGTCTAGCGACAGGTACTGCTCGCGCGCCTCGTCACCGATCACGCGCTGCAGGTCGCGGACCATCTCCGGATACGGGTGCGGTCCCACCACCGACCCGATGATGTAGTGCGTCGTCCGCACGTTGGTCACCCAGTCACGGATCGCCTCGGTGGTCGCGTCCTTCAGCGTCTTCGTGCCGCCCGTGACCTCGCGGACCTCGGCGCCGAGCAGCCTCATCCGCCGCACGTTCATCGCCTGGCGGCGCATGTCCTCGGTGCCCATGTAGACGGTGCACTCGAGGCCGAACCGCGCGCATACCGTCGCGGTCGCGACGCCGTGCTGGCCGGCGCCGGTCTCGGCGATGATCCGCTTCTTGCCCATGCGAATGGCCAGCAGCGCCTGGCCGACGGCGTTGTTCAGCTTGTGCGCGCCCGTGTGACAAAGGTCCTCGCGCTTGAAGTGGATGTGCGTTCCGCCGAAGTGCTCGCTCAGCCGCGTGGCCGCATACATCGGCGTCGGCCGTCCGATGAACGCGCGGCGATGACCCGCCAGCTCTAGCTGAAACTGCGGGTCGGCCTTGGCCTCGTGCCACATGTCCTCGAGCTCGCGGAGCGCGCTCATGAGGGTCTCGGGCACGTACTGCCCGCCGAACGCGCCGAAGCGCCCGTCGACGGGATGTGTGAGTCCGGCCCTGACGCTCATGCGAGCGTCTCGGCGATGCGCACGGCGCGTATGAACGCGCGAATCTTCTCGGGGTCCTTGACGCGCACGCGCGCCTCGACTCCGCTCGACACGTCGACGCCGTAGGGCTTGAACCCGCTCACGACCTTGCCCACGTTACCCGGTTCAAGTCCGCCCGCGATGAACACCTGGCGCTCGGCCAGCAGAGGCCGGGCGAGGTCCCAATCCCACGTGCGGCCGGTGCCTCCGCGCTGGTTCGCCGACCACGAGTCGAGCATGATGGGGTCCGGCCAGTCGTCGGCCCCGGGAACCGCGTCGCCCTTGACTTTCAGCACCTTCAGGACCGGCCTGCCCGCCTCGAAGCCTGGCGGTTCGGATCCGTGGAGCTGAAGAAGGTCGAGGTCGACGAAATCGGCGATCTGCCGCACCTCGCCGGCCCGCTGGTCGATGAAGACGCCCACGATCCGTGGGTGAACGTCGAGGTCTTCGAGGATCTTCTTCGCGTCCTCGGGAGTCACCCGCCGGTCGGAGTCGCAGAAGTGGAAGCCGATCAGGTCCGCGCCCGCCTCGACAGCCGCTTTGGCGCCTTCGAGGTCGCAGATCCCGCAGATCTTGATTCGGATCAACTGATCAGCTCCTTGATCCGCGCGGCGGGATCGGACGAGCGCATCAGCAGCTCCCCGACCAGGATCGCGTCCGCTCCGGCGTCGCGCATCCGTCTTGCGTCCTCAGGCGAGCGGATGCCGCTCTCCGCGACGACGACCACCTGTTGCGGAATCAGTTTGCGCAACCGCTCCGTCCGCCCCAGGTCGACCTCGAAGTTGCGCAGGTCGCGGTGGTTGACGCCGATCAGCGCCGCACCGGCATCGAGCGCCGCGGACGTCTCGGCCTCGTCGTGCACCTCCACCAGGGCAGCCACGCCCCGGCTCTTGCTGAGCGCAATCAGATTGCGCAGCTGTTCGCGCTCGAGAGCGGCGACGATCAGCAACACCGCATCAGCCCCGCAGGCGCGCGCCTCCGCGACCTCGTACGGATCGGTCACGAAGTCCTTGCGCAGGATCGGCAAGTCCGTGGCGGCCCGCACCTCGCGCAGATGCTCGACGCGTCCGCCGAAGCCGGCCATGTGCGTCAGCACGGAGATCGCCGCCGCGCCGCCCTCCGCGTACGCATGCGCAAGGTCGGCCGGGCGGTAATCCTCCGCCAGCATTCCCATCGAGGGGGTGCGCTGCTTCATCTCCGCGATGACGGCGAGCTGAGAGCGGCGCAACGCGCCCGCGAAATCCCTCGGCTTGTAGGCGGCGACCGCCTGCTCGAACCGGTCGGAGTCCATCAGGAAGCGCCGCCGCTGGAGATCCTGCCGCGCTTCCAGCACCAAGCGACTTAAGACGTCGAGACTGTCGCCCACCGATCCAGAGTCTGACCGGCGCGCCCCGAATCGATCGCCTCGGCGGCGAAGCCCAGTCCCTCCTTCCAATCCCGAGCGATGCCGGAAGCGCGAAGCGCGGCCGAGGCGTTGAGCAGGACCACGTCCCGCCGTGGCCCCTTGGCCCCGCCCAGGACCTCGCGCGCCAGTTGCGCGTTTTCCTCCGGACCGCCGCCGCGCATCGACTCGATCGGCGCTCGCGCGAGACCCAGCTCGGCGGGATCGAGCTCGTAGTCCTTACGGGATCCGTCGACCTCGATGACGTGCGAAGGTGACGCGACCGAGAGCTCGTCCATCCCGTCGTCGGCGTGGAACACGATCGCTCGCTCCACCCCGAGGCGCTGCAGGACTTCGGCCATCTTGCCGGCCATCGTCGCGTCGGCGACGCCCAGCGCCTGGTACTTCGCACCAGCCGGGTTGCACAGCGGGCCGAGCACGTTGAAGACGGTGCGCATGCCCAGCTCGCGGCGCGTTGCACCGGCGAACCGGAACGATGGATGAAACACCGGGGCGAACATGAACCCGATGCCGACCTCGTTGATGCATCGCGCCACGCCTTCGGGCGTGAGGTCGATCTTCACGCCGAGCTTCTCGAGCACGTCCGCCGATCCGCAGAGCGATGATGCCGCGCGATTGCCGTGCTTGGCCACGCGAGCGCCGCACGCCGCGGCGACGATCGCGGAAAGGGTCGAGATGTTGAAGGTTGCCAATCCATCGCCGCCTGTGCCGCAAGTGTCCAGCAGCGCGCCCTCGACCTCGATCGGCGTCGCCATCGCGCGTGCCGCACGCGCGAAGCCGGCGATCTCCTCCGCCGTCTCGCCTTTCATGCGCAGGGCGACCAGAAAGCCCGCGATCTGCGACGGCGTCGCGTCGCCGCGGATGATGATCTCGAAAGCGGCTCCCGCCTCCTCCTCGGTGAGGTTCTCGCATTTGACGAGCTTGGCCAGCGCCTCGATCACAGTGAAGGACTCCTCCCCGCTTCGCGGGGAGGTGCCGGCGCAGCCGGCGGAGGGGCTACAGCCCTGCGGACGAAGTTGCCGAGAATCTTCTTTCCTTCCTTCGTCAGCACCGACTCGGGGTGGAACTGCACGCCGTACGTCGGGTGTTTGACGTGCCGGAGGCCCATCACCACTCCGTCGTGCGTCCACGCGGTGACCACGAGCTCGCTCGGGATGCTCGACCGCTTGACGATCAACGAGTGATATCGCGTGGCTTCGAACGGCTCACTGACCCCGGCCATCACGCCCGAGTTGTCGTGGTGGATCCACGCGGTCTTGCCGTGCGACGGCTCGTTGCGCACGACCTCGCCACCGAAAACCTGGCCGATGCACTGATGCCCCAGGCATACGCCGAGGATCGCGACGCGTCCGCTGAGCTCACGGATCGCATCGTTCGATACACCGGCTTCGTCGGGGGTCCCGGGTCCAGGCGAGATGACGATCCCGTCGAACTTCGAGAGCTCTTCGACGCTCACCTCGTCATTGCGGAAGACCTGCGGTTCGGCGCCGAGCTCGGCCATGTACTGGACGACGTTGTAGGTGAACGAGTCGTAGTTGTCGATCATCGCAATGCTCATAGGGCTACGGCCATGGCCTACATGGCCTCCGCCATCTCGATGGCTTTGAACATCGCTCCCGCCTTCTCCAGCGTCTCTTCGTACTCACGCTCCGGCCGCGAATCGGCGACAACCCCGGCGCCCGCCTGCACGAAAGCGATCCCGTCAGCGATGACGACCGTGCGCAGCGTGATCGCCATGTCGAGGTTTCCCCCGAAGCTCACGTAGCCGGCCGACCCCGCGTAGACGCCGCGCTGGTCCGGCTCGAGGTCGGCGATCACTTCCATCGCGCGGATCTTGGGCGCACCCGACACGGTGCCTGCGGGAAACGCCGCCCGGAGCGCATCGAGCGAGGTGCGGCCTTCACGCAGCTGTCCGCTGACCGTCGACGAGATGTGCATGACGTGCGAGTAGCGCTCGACCTCCATGAGTCGATCCACGTTTACGGTTCCCGGCTTCGCCACGCGTCCGACGTCGTTGCGTCCGAGGTCGACGAGCATCACGTGCTCCGCGCGCTCCTTCAGGTCGGTGAGCAGCTCCTTCTCGAGGCGCTTGTCCTCCGCCGGGTCCACACCGCGCCGGCGCGTGCCGGCGAGCGGTCGCGTCTCCACACGCCTGCCCTCGACCTGGACGAGCTTCTCGGGAGACGTACCGACCACGTGGCGGTCGCCCCCCAGGGCCAGGAAGAACATGTACGGCGACGGGTTGATCGCGCGAAGGCAGCGATAGACGTCGAACGGAGCCGCGCCGAGCGGTTTCTGAAACCGCTGGGAGATGACGACCTGGAACGCGTCGCCGTCGAGGATGTGCTCGCGCGCGGCATCGACCATCGCGTGGTACTGGCCCTGCGTGACGTTGGGCTGCCACCTGGCCCCATCGACGCCACGAGCGGCCGCGGGCAGGTGATCGTCGGCCAGGCGCCGCTCCATCTCGTCGATGCGCCGCACGGCGTCGTCGTAATCCTCGCGGTCGGGTCGATGGATCGTGAGCAGCTGCAGCCGGCGGGTCACGTGGTCGAAGACGGCGAGATCCTCGGCGCGAACGAACGAGCTTTCCGGCATCGGAGGCGGTGCGCCTTTCGCGAGGGGAAGCTTTTCGAAGTGGCGCGCGGTCTCGTAGCCGAGGTAGCCGACGGCGCCCCCATGGAATCGAGGCACCCCCTTGAGCGGCGCGGTCTCCTCGCCCGCGACACTGGCCAGCGCCTCGAGAGGATTCCCCTCGCCAAGCTCGAGCTGGCGTGCCTGGGCGCCGATGAACGAGTAGCGGGCCAGCCTTTCCCCGCCTTCGACGCTCTCCAGCAAGAAGCCGGGTTCGCCGGCGGGACAGAGGAGCGTGTACGCGCGGACGGGTGTGAGCATGTCGGCCAGGACTTCGCGATAGACCGGGATCAGCCGGTAGTCCCTCGCGAGCGCCCGCGCTTCATCGCGGGAGGGGGTGCATTCCTTCATGCGGTTCCTCTCATCTAGCCGCCCCACTCTCTCTGGCGGGGCCGGAGGGCAAACCTTATCAGTTTCAAACCCGCGAGTGCCGGCAGTCGCGGGTGTTGAGGGCGAACTTTGCCCGCGAGCGCCGGCGTTCGCGGGTTTCGGGACCCTCGCCTACTGCTTCGCCTTCGCCGCCTTCATCTCCCTCTTGACAGCGCGTGCGTGCGCCATCGACGCCTCGGAGTCGACGTCCGCGACCGAGTGCCAGCTCGCCGCGTGCTTCTCCCACCCCGGCGGCTTCACGCCGAACTTCTTGGCCAGGATCGAGACCATGATCTTCGTCTTCATCTCGCCGAATCCCGGCAGCGCCGAGATGCGCTCGGCCAGCTCGTCGCCGCTGCGGGCGTCGCGCCAGATAGACCCGGCCTCGCCGCCGTAGTCCTTGACCACCGCGGCGGACATCGCCTGCACCCGCCGCGCCATGTTGCCCGGAAACCGATGGAGCGCCGGCCGCTCGCGAAAAACCGCATCGAGCCTCTCAGGAGGCATGGAGGCGATCTCGCGCGCGTCCAGCCGCCCGATCCGCCGCTTGAGCTCGTACGGCCCGGCGAACGCCTTCTCCATCGTCACCTGCTGATCGAGCACCATCCCTATCAAGAGGGCGAACGGGTCGGTCTCCAGGAGCTCGTTCGCCGCCGGATCGTGCGTCCAGACGATGGGCATGCTCGGTTAGCCTAGCCCGTTAGACAGGTCATGGGGGAGGGCTACCGCCCCGGCTCGCGGGAGGACTTTGACCGCCTCTACCAGGTGGCGTACCCGCGCGTGTTCCGCACGCTGTCGGCGCTCCTGAGCGACCCGGCCGCGGCCGAGGACTGCGCCCAGGACGCGTTCGTCCAGGCCTTCCACGCCTGGGGCCGGTGGCGGCCCGACGCCCCGGCCGAGGCCTGGGTGCACCGGATCGCCGTCAACCGCGCGATCTCGTATCGGCGCAGCCAGAAGCTGCGATCGGTCGGCGAGGTTCTGCGTCGCCTTGGCCGTCCGGCTTCGAGCGCCGACCCCGCCGAGCAGGCCACTCGGTCCGACCTGCTCGATGCGCTGCGTGCTCTGCCGCCGAAGCTCGCCGCCGCGATCGTGCTGCGCCACTACCACGGCTACAACAACCGCGAGATCGCTGCCGCGCTCGGCGTCTCCGAGCGGACTGTGGGCACGCGATTGAGGCAGGCGGCGGACCGGCTGCGCGCCGTTCTCGAGCCTTCCTTCTCACTCGAGGCGACCTCTGCGTTTCCAGCAGAGGTCGAAGAGTCGTATGTCCAACGCTGATCCCGACGACCTCCACCCGACGCTAATCGCGCGCCTGCGCGCGGAGCTGGACCGCGTGCGTCCTTCCCACACCATGCCGCGCTATGCGACCTCGCCGGCACCCATCGGCGCCTGGCGCCTAGCTCCGCTGATTCTCGCCATCGCGTTCACAGGCATCCTCGCTCTAACCGCGTTCGCCGCGACGGGCAGCCCGAACCCCGCCGTCTGGACGAACCGCGTCGAGACCGTCATCAGCCCGCCCTCCCCGTCGCCGACGCCGGAAGACGAGCCGGCGGCGTCGCATCCCGCCGCCACGGCCACCGCGGCGCCGACTCACAGGCCCACCGCCGCGCCCACCCACCCGGCCCAACCGACCAGCTCGCCCAAACACGAATCGCCGGATCCCGAAGACGAGCACGAGAGCCCCCGGCCGAGCGCGTCCCCATCCCCGTCACCTCCGGATGACCACTGATGACGCCTTCCGACTTTGCCCCGCAGGGGCGTTTCTAAGGCCATGAAAAGACCAGTCGTACTGATCGTCGGCGCCGCGGCTGTGGCGCTTATCGCGGCTGCGGTGGGCGCGTCCGCCCATACGGGCCTCTCCCTGACCCGGCTGGCCGGGGTTCATTCCGCC
>DATEHC010000023.1:0-6390 GCA_035279785.1 Candidatus Dormiibacterota bacterium | reverse complement strand
TTCACGCGCCTGCTGATGATCGCGGCCGTCGCGCTTTGCGGCAACGTCTTCGCCCGGAGCGAGGCCAAGCGACGCACGGACGCGATCCGCACCCACGCCGAAAGGCTCGACGAAGTGGGTCAGAAATCCGAGAAAGGAGAGGTGTCAGATGTCATCGCAACCGCGTGAAGTCCGAAGCCCAAAGCAGGCCGAACAGGAGGATCTCTTCTTCGGCCAGAGCGTGATCCTGTGGGCGCGCTGGAGCGTGATCGTCGCGGGCATCGTGCTGGTGCTGTGGACCTCGACGGACGTTGCCCTCCTGACGCGGACCATGCCGTTCTTCCTGGTCTTGATGGCCGTCAACTTCTTCCTGCACGGCCGCTACGTGATGGGCAGCCCCCTCAATCGCAAGGCCGTGACCGTCGCCAGCGTGGTCGACCTCGTCCTGATCACGGCCATCGTCGTGTTCTGGCCCGGCACGCCGGGCTTGCACAACCAGTTCTTCGTCCTCTACTTCCCCGTCGTCTTCGCATTCGCGCTCGTGTTCACTCGCAAGATCGAGGCGGCGTACACCGCGATCGCGTGCGTCGCGTACGCGACCGCGTGCTTTCTCAGCGGGACCATTCAGGTCGAGAACGACTACAAGGTGCTCGTCATGCGCCTCATCGTCATCGCCGCGCTCGGATTCCTCGGCAACTACTACTTCCGTATCCAGCGGCAGCGGCTGGCGCGTCTCACCGGAGCCGAGACCGCCGCGTGAAGGGAATGCTGGACCGCGTCAAGGTCCTCCTGGCCAAAGGCGCGAGCGCCGCGCTCGCGCCCGCGCCGGATCCGCGAATCACCCACCTGACCTCGCACCAGAAACAGCGCGCGCTGCTCGACCAGGTGATCACGGCCGGCCGGCAGGTGACGGCCGCCAAGGAGCGCCTGAGATCCACCGCCGAGGCAATGCGGGCGAGGCTGCCTGCCATGGAGGAGCAGGCCCGGGCCGAGCTCCGCTCCGGACACGAGGCGGCGGCCCGCCTCGCGCTGCAGCGCCGGCAGGTCGTCGCCAACGAGCTCGAGACGCTCGAGCGGCAGCTCGCGGAGGTCGAGAAGGAGGAGGCCGCACTCGCCGTCATGGAGCAGCGACTGTCTGGCCAGATCGAAGCGTTCGCCGCCCGGCAGGAGGTGATCAGGGCGCGCTACAGCGCGGCCGAGGCACAGGTCCGGATCAACGAGGCCATGACGGGCGTGTCGCAGGATTTCGCGGATCTGACCGCGACCCTCGAGCGCGCGGAGCAGACGACCGAGGACATGCAGGCGCGCGCCACCGCCATCGACCGGCTCGTCCAGGAAGGCGACCTCGAATCGATCACCTTCGCGGCCGGGTCAGACGCGATCGACGCGCGCTTTCAGACCCTCGGCGCCGACGCTGACGTGGAACGCCGGCTCAACGCGCTGAAGGAGCTCGATTAGCCTCCGACATCTGGTCGATCCTGCCGGCCACGAGCTCGAATCCGTGGTGCAGTCGCCGGTAGTACGTCGGCCGGGAAAGGTGCAGCCGCTCCATGATCAGCTCGTGGCTGCCTACCTTCCTCACGTAGTAGTCGAGGAGCAGGTGACCCGATTCCGCGTCGCGCGGCGCGGTTGACGTCGCGAGCTCACCGATCACGTCGATGAGCAGGGCGCGCAATTCGACCGCCGCCGAGTCACCCTTCGCCACGACTGGCAGCTGCGCAAGGGGGCTGCGACCCAACGCTTCGGGTGTGCCGAGGTCGTCGAGCGCGGCGCGCACGAGCTGCTCGCGCGGGGCGTCGTCCACAGTCTCCTGGACAGCAGCATCGGGAATGAGGACCACGGGTTCCATGAGCGCACCAGGAACGCCGGCGCGCAACAGACGGCCCATCAGCCAGCTCAGCATGATCGAGGCGATGATCGCGCCCGCCCATAGCGACGGCGACCAATCGCTCCCGGCGGGCCGCAGTGTGAGGTCGGCCATATAGGCGGCGCCGTACGCGCCGCCGATGATCGACGTCAGCGAGGCAGACGGCCGGCCGGGCCGTCGTGCGGCCCAGAAGAGCCACGCGTCGGCGACGACGCCCGCGGCGAAGGGCACCGGCAGCAGGTAGAAGTGCCCCTTCGTGATCGTCACAAACAGCCCGTTGAGCGTGAAAACGAAAGTGAGCGAGCCCGGCCGCAACCGGAACGCGCTGTTCAGCAGCAGGCCGCTGCCGGCGAGGATGGCGGCCTGGGCGAGCAGTGCCGCCATGCCAACGTTCTCGCGCACCCACGCGACCGCCTGATCGCGGAACTGGTAGTCCCGCGCGGGCCAGGGGTCTATCAGCGGATGGGCGAATTGCGTCGCGAACGTCACCGACGACAGCAGAAGCGCGGCCGACATCAACGCGATCGGGCTCGCGACGGTCTCACCGCGGCGCGCGGCTGCGCGCAATGGTCCGCTCACGACGACCGCCGCCGCCGCCATCTCGACGAGATGGGGCGGCGTGAACAGGGCTTCGAGGCCAACGGCACCCGCGCCGAACGCGGGCGTCCAGATCGAGTCGTCGAGAAGCCAGGCCGCGCCGAAGATCAGGGCGGCGGCAAACGTACCCGTCTCGCCATCAGGCAACGCGCGATTCCATGCGCGCCCCGCCGCAAGACCCGCCGCGAAACCCGCGAAAAGGTAGAGCGTCAGGAGCGACCACGCGACGACCACGATCGTCTTTCCGAGCGCCGCGGTGGAATCGAGGACGACCCCCGGCTGGTGGACGTATGCGTATGCGACGACGTACGCGCCAAGCACGAAGGCGGTGGACAGGACGACCACGACGCCGTCGACGATCCGCGGAACCTCGACAAACCGGCGCAGGGCTGTCATCCTCCCACCCGGCGCAAACGATAACTCTCTGATTAACCGGGCAGTCGGGGAGGCATTACATCGCCCAGGGCCAGCACGAAGGCGACCGCCGGCCGAGCCACGAGCAGGACCAGCAGCCACTCCAGGCTCGCGGCATTTCCCAACGCGAGCGCGGCGAGCGCGCCCACGAACACGCTGAGGTCTACAACCGTCGCGGCGATCCAGGTGACCCGACCGAGGCGCAGCGGTTGCGACCGCGTGCGCGCGACCAGCAACCACACGTGGAATGCAGTGAACACAAACGCGAGACCTCCCGCGATGCGAATCGTCATGGTCGCTGAGCCGGTCGTCTCGCTCAGCGGCAGCGCGATAAGGGCGATGAGCGCGCTGGCGAGCGCCATCTCGGGGATCTGGCGTTGTCGATACGCCACGAGCGGCGTGCGCTGCACGTCCCGGCCGAGCGCGGCGATCAACCCAGAGAAACCGACCAGCGTGACGCTCAGGCCGGCGATCGAGAAGATGAACGAAGACGAGGGCAAGCTACGGCTGGGGCGACGCTGCGGAGAACTTGTTGGTGACGCCCTGCTCGGCATGGATCACGTGCATCACCGCGTTGATCAGAGCCAGGTGCGAGAAAGCCTGCGGGAAGTTGCCGAGGTGGCGACCGCTGCGCGGGTCGATCTCCTCGGCGTACAGCTGGAGCGGGCTGGCGTACGAAAGCAGCTTCTCGCACAGCTCGCGCGCGCGGTCGAGCTCACCGATCTCGCACAGCGCTGACACGAGCCAGAACGAGCAGATCGTGAACGTCCCCTCCTCGCCCTGCAGTCCGTCGTCGGTCTCCTCGGTGCGGTAGCGAAGGACCATGCCGTCCACGGTCAGCTCGTCCGCGATCGCAAGCACGGTGGCGCGCACGCGCGCGTCGTCCGGCGGAAGGAACCTGACGAGCGGGATGAGCAGCACCGAGGCGTCGAGGGCCTTCGTGGCGTAGTGCTGCACGAAGACGCCGCGCTCGTCGACGCCGCGCGTGACGATGTCTTCCTTTATCTCATCGGCGATCGACTGCCATGTCTTCGCGAGCTCCATGTCGCCGTGCATCTCGGCCAGGCGCGCGCCGCGATCCAACGCGACCCAGCACATGAGCTTTGACGACGTGAAGTGCTGCGGCTCGCCGCGCACCTCCCAGATGCCGCGGTCGGGCAGCTTCCAGCTCTCGATCGCGCACTCGACGGCGCGCTTGAGGGTTGGCCAGACCACCTCGGGGAGGTAGTCGCGCGACTTGGTGTGCAGGTACACCGAATCGAGGACCGCGCCCCACACGTCGTGCTGCTTTTGCGCGTACGCCGCGTTGCCGACGCGCACCGGCTTGGAAGCCTCGTAGCCGCTCAGGTGGTCGAGAGTGCGTTCCGTGAGCTCGTGCTCGCCGCCGATCCCGTACATGATCTGCAGGTCTTTCTTGCCCGCGGCGACATCGGCGATGAAGTAGAAGAAATCGTTTGCCTCGCGAGCAAAGCCGAGCGTGTAGAGGCCCCAGAGCATGAAGGTGCCGTCGCGGATCCAGGTGTAGCGGTAGTCCCAGTTGCGCTCGCCGCCGATCGTTTCGGGGAGCGAGCTCGTGGGAGCGGCGAGGAGTGCACCGGTCGGGCTGTACGTCAGACCCTTCAACGTCAGAGCGCTCCGCTGCAGGTACGACTGCCACGGATGCTCGGGAAATTCGCCGCGGTTGATCCACTCGCGCCAGAACTCGGCCGTGCGCTCGACGCGCATGAACGCCTCGTCCACGGTCGCCGGCGCCGGGTGCTCCGCCCAGTACTCCTTGCCTGTCGAGTGGCGCGACCGCGGCCACACCATCGCCACGTAAGCGCGCTCGCCCTGGCGCAGGACCTTGGTCGCGTGCGCGCCCGGCCCCTCGAACCCCATGCGCAGGTCGGTGACGAGCCGGACGGGAACCTCATCCGCGCCGCCGCTTGCGATCGCCTCGTTGTATCCGCCGCCCGCGTACTCCCACCGCGCCGCGGTCTGGCCGTAGTCGAAGACGGGCTGGCAGTCGAGGCTCAGCTCGACGTTGCCGACGACGCAGCGCGCGGTACGCAGCAGGATGTGCTCCGCCTCGTAGTCCGAGGGGGGACGGCGATACGTCCCCGACCGCCGCTGGCTGTGATACCAGGGCCCGATGCACATCGCGTCGCGGACGATGAGCCAGCCCGTCCGCGTGCGCCAGGTGGTCTCGAGCACGAGGGTGCCCGGGAGGTAGCGCCGTCCGGCCGGGACCTGCACTCCGGTGGGGCCGAAGCGGAAGCTGCCGGCCGCGCGGTCGAGCATCGCCGCGAACACGCTCGGGCTGTCGGGTCGCGGCAGGCACATCCACTCGACCCTGCCGCTCGGGGCGATGAGGCAGTTCACCTCGCAGTCGGAGAGGAAGGCATACTCCGCGATCGGCGGAAAGGGGCTCGCCACGCGCGGGGCGGCCGCCTGCGGTCCGAGGTCGGGGACGGCGTGGTAGCCGTCACCGTTCGGCCGGCCGCGCGCAGGGTGGTCCTCCGGTAAAGACGGGCTGATGGACTGACCCAGGTCTGACGGGCGGGCTTTCCTGGCCATCCGCGCTATTCCTCCCGTGAGGATAGGCCCGCGAGCGCGGTCCTGATCCGCTGAAAGACCTCGCCGGGCGTGCCGAGGCCGTCAATCTCCTCGATCGTGAGGCCTTGCTGTCGATAATGGTCGAGCACCGCCTCCGTGAGCTTGTGGTACTCGCGCATCCGCTCCTCGATCGATTGGCGGTTGTCGTCGGTTCGACCTTCGAGCTGGGCCCGGTGCAGGAGCCGCTCGACAAGGGTCCGCTCCGGGACCGCCAGGGCGACGATGAAGTCCACCTTGTGCCCTTCTTCCGACAGCATCGCGTCGAGCGCGCGGGCCTGAGCAACGGTCCTGGGGAAGCCGTCAAGCAACGCGCCGCGCCCTTCCTCGGCCTCGGGGAGGCGTTTCCGGACGATGTCCACGATCAGTTGGTCGGGCACGAGATCGCCCGCCGCCATGATCCGCGCGACCTCCTTGCCCATCGCCGTTCCGTTCGAGACCTCCGAGCGGAGGATGTCGCCGGTCGAGAGGTGGTGCAGGTGCAGGTCCTGCTCGAGGCGTGCCGCCTGCGTGCCTTTTCCGCTTCCGGGCGGGCCGAAGATGATGCCGATCATGCGGGCAGACGTATCTTGCGCCGCCGCCGCCACCAGGTTTTCGCGTGCTCGGCCAGGAGCTCGTGGATGGCGGGGTCTGGACCGGCGGGCTCGCCCTCCTCGCTCAACGCCAGCCAGCGCCGCGTGATCTCGACGTAGAGGTCTGCCTCGGTCCAGCCCGGCATCAGGTCGAGGACCTTGTGCCGGCGGATCGCTTCGACGATGGGATGGTAGACGTGGTCGAACCAGCTGGCGGCCGCCTCCTGTGTGGTCACCGGACGCCCCTCCTCGAGGGACATGAAATAGCGATGGCCGAGGATGTGCTGCATGATCTCGTCGTAGCGGCCGAGACGGCTGCATTCCAGCCGGGCCTGCGGCCTTGTGCGGTGCAGCTGCGTCTCTTCGAGG
>DATEHC010000022.1:0-3187 GCA_035279785.1 Candidatus Dormiibacterota bacterium | reverse complement strand
GTCGCCGCGGCCAGGATCAACGTTGCACCCGCCACCGCCACGCTCGCAAAATCTGTCGCGGTCATCGAGTGGCCGCCTTGCGACGGAAGGAGGACCGGGCCAACGAGGTTGATTACAGCCCAGCTCGTCAGGATGAGGGCCGCGGCCGCTATGACGAAACCCAGAGCAGCGCCGATCGCGAGTAATGACCTACGCATCGGTCATGCGTGAGCGATTCTAGATCTCGAAGCATTCCGAATTGGAGGCGACGCCCAGAATCGAACTGGGGATGGAGGTTTTGCAGACCTCTGCCTTACCACTTGGCTACGTCGCCGCCCAAGCTTCCGAACCGTGAAGTTTACCGTCGGCTTCACGGTCTACCCTTGCGGCGGATGGCAGGTCGGGACTTCATCGACGTCATGGCGCGGGTCCCCGCCGGCGTGGTGCTCGTGAGCACGCGCTCGGGTGACGGCTACAAGGGCATGACCGCGAGCAGCCTCGTCTCGATGTCGCTCGACCCGCCGCTTGTCGTTCTGGGGCTGGACAAGGTCTCCGCCACCCGCAGCGCGATTCTCGAAGCCAGGGCCTTCAACGTCAGCGTGCTCACCCGATCACAGGAATTCATCGCCGACCGCTTCGCCGGTCGGGCCCCGGCGGTCGACAGCACATGGACGACCCTGCCACACCGACTGGGCCGGAACGGCCTACCCCTGCTGGATGGCGCAGCGGCCTGGCTCGAGTGCAGCGTGCAGGCAATTCACAGCGCCGGCGACCACGACGTGTGCATCGGCGAGGTCGAGGCGGCCGAGATGGGGAGTGGCGATCCGCTCGTGCTCTGGGACCGCCAGTTCTGGACCCTCCATTAATAAGGAAGATCGCCCTCCTCCATCCCGAAGTGGTGGCCGACCTCGTGCAGGATCGTGCGCCGCACCTCTTCGATCAGCTCGTTCATGGTCCGCGCGGCGCGCTCGTGCGACCCTTTGTAGAGCGTGATGCGCTCGGGCAGCCAATCGCCCGCGTGCAGCGCGCCCGCGCCCTGGTACAAACCCATCAGGCCTTCGGGCGATGACTCCTCGATGATGAACTCGGTGTTCTCGAGGTAAGGCTCGAACTGCTCCGGAATCGAGTCGATCGCCTTCTGCACCAGCTCTTCGAATTCCTTCATGCTGACTCGCATGCACGAATTGAAGCGCGTGCTGGTCGTCGGCGCCGGCACGATGGGCTCACAGATCGCCCTTCAGACGGCGCTCAGCGGCGCTTACGACGTGACGCTCGTCGACACCGTGTCGGGACAGCTCGAGCGAGCACGGGCGCAGAACCGCAGGCTGCTCGACCGATCGGTGGAGAAGCAAAGGCTCAGCAGGGAGAAGGCCGATGCGGCACTCGAGCGCATCGAAGATTCCAACGATCTGGCAAAGTCCGCGAAGGAAGCCGACCTCGTCATCGAAGCCGTCATCGAACACTTCGACGCCAAGAAGGCCGTCTTCGAAGATCTCGGCAAGCACGCGAACAAAGACGCCATCCTCGCGAGCAACTCGAGCACCATCGCCATAAGCCGGCTCGCCGACGCATCCGGACGTCCCGATCGCTGCTGCAACATGCACTTCTTCCACCCGGTCACGGTGATGCAGCTGTGCGAGGTGGTTCGAGGACCGAAGACGTCGGACGACACCGTGGAGACGGCGATGGACTTCGTGCGCAGCATCGATCGCACTCCGGTGCTGCTCAACAAGGAGATCTGGGGCTTCATCGTCAACCGGATCCTCTTCGCCGCGTCCGAGGAGGCCATGCGTCTTTACGAGGGCGGCTACGCGAGCGCCGAGGACATAGACATCGCGGTGCAGAAGGGACTCAACTGGCCGATGGGACCGTTCCACCTGCTCGACTTCAGCGGCCTCGACATCTTCTACGGGGCCATGCAAGACCGGCATCGCCTGGGCGACGGGCCAGAGCCGCCCGAGCTTCTGAAGAAGCTCGTCCGGGAGGGCCACCTGGGCCGCAAGACGGGAAAAGGCTTCTTCGACTACTCCTAGGGCGGGCGCGGGAGAATGGGAAAGCCCCCGTAGCCCAATGGCAGAGGCAGCCGGCTTAAACCCGGTCCAGCGCGGGTTCGACCCCCGCCGGGGGTACGGATGTAAACGGGTCACTACAATCTGACGGCGATGGGCCTTCGATTTGAAGAGGATCCGGACGAGGAGCCGGAAGAGCCGCAGCCCGGTCAACCCGACGGCGCTCGGGGCGCGGCGGCCGGTCTCGTCCCGGCCGTCGGCTTTCCGACCCGCGACTGGGAATACTCGACCAAGGTCCTGACGGTGGGCCAGCTGGCCGACGGTGTCACGGTGGTCAAGGTCCTCCAGGAGGCCGGGGCCGACGGGTGGGAGCTAGCCAGCGTGCTCGACGGGGGGGAGAAACGCGTGATCCTGATGCGCCGCCCGAAGCGCGCAGCCCGTGAGTCGCGACGGGTGGGATTCGCGCCTCCGAAGTCGACCTGAGCAGCACCCCTCCGCCCCGGCGACGGCGCCGGATACTCGTGGTCGAAGACGACGTCCCCGTGCGCATGCTGGTCGCCGAGGTGTGCCGCCTGCAGGGCCACGACGTGGTCGAGGCTGGGACGGGCGCGCAGGCGATCGACCTTGGCCGGAGCTCGCAGCCCGACCTCGTCCTCGTCGACTGGGTGCTACCCGACATCAGCGGGACGGAAGTCATCCGTGAGCTGCGGCGACAGGGCATCGTCGCGCCCATGGTGATGCTCACCGGTCGCTCGACCAAGATGGACGAGGTGGTCGGGCTCGAGGTCGGCGCCGACGACTACATCACCAAGCCGTTCGACTCCCGCATCCTGGCCGCGCGGATCAACGCGCACCTCCGCCGCTCCGCTCTGGCGGAAACCGGCGGCAGCCGCGAGGGTGTGCTGAGCATCGGCGCCCTGCTGATCGACAACGCCGCGCGTCGCGTGAAGGTGGGTGAGGACGAGATCACGCTGACGATGACCGAGTTCAACCTGCTCGCGGTCCTGGCCGCGAATCCCGAGCGAGTCCTGACACGTGCGCAGCTGCGCGACAAGGTTTGGGGCTACCCGCACGACCTCGACGATCACTCGGTCGATCCGCACGTGCAGCGCCTGCGCCGCAAGCTGTCCGAGCGGTCCAACACCGGCGTCAGCCTCGAGGCGGTGCCGGGGCTCGGATACCGCCTGTCGGTCAAGGGC
>DATEHC010000021.1:0-11589 GCA_035279785.1 Candidatus Dormiibacterota bacterium | reverse complement strand
CCTGGATGCGATTGGGGTTGACGGAGTTCATCAGCGCGACCGGGTAGCGGTCGGTGAGGTCGCGGACGGTTTCGAGCGCATGGTCGAAGTTGCCCTTGAGTGCGACCACTTTGGCTCCGTACATGAGGGCCTGGGACAGCTTGTTCATCGCGATCTCTGGTTGTGCGCCCTGCGCGCGCCCGGGCCCGTTCGGGACGACGACGATGGCGCGCGCGCCTGTGCGCGCCGCATAGGCGGCCATCGAAGCGGACGTGTTGCCGGTCGAGGCGCACATGAAAACGCGGCTGCCGCCCTCCAGCGCCTTTGCCACGGCGACGACCATCCCGCGGTCTTTGAATGACCCGGTCGGATTCAAGCCCTCGTACTTGAAGTAGAGGTGCTCGAGTCCGAGGGCGCGGCCGATGTTGCGGCTCGGGACGAGCGGCGTGGATCCCTCGTGAAGATCGACCTCGGGCGTGCGCGGACCCACGGGCAGGTGCTCGCGGTAACGCGCGATCACGCCCATCGGGCCCTTCCTTATTAGAAGACGCGAAGGAAGGACGAGACGGCGCGCACGGTCTCGAGCTGCGCCATCCGGCCCCGCGCACGCTGCAGGCTCGCGTCCTGCGACGGATGCGTGGTGACGACGAGCTCGGCCGTGTGGTCGTGCGACCACGCGTCCTTCTGGATGAAGCTCGAGATGCTGACGCCCTCTTCGGCGAAAACCTGGCCGACCGCGGCCACCACGCCCGGACGATCCTCGGCAAGGATGCGGTAGTAGGCGCGAGTCTTCACCTCGCCGATGGGCACGACCCCTATCCGGTCGTCGAAGCTGAACGACGGCCGGTTCTGAACGCCACGCCGGATCGAGCGCGCAAGGTCGATGAGGTCCCCCACCACTGCAGACGCGGTTGGCCGGCCACCCGCACCCTCCCCGACCAGCAGCACCTCACCGACGAGGTCGCCTTGCACGAACACCGCATTCTCGGCGCCCTCGACACGCGCGAGCGGATGGTCGAGCGGAACCATCGCGGGGTGCACGCGCGCCTCGACGCGACCGGGATGCCTCTGCGTGTGGGCGATGAGCTTGATCGCGTAGCCCAGCTCGCGCGCGTAGCGGAAGTCGACCGGCTCGACGCCCTCGATGCCTTCGCGATAGATCTCGTCTGGCCGGACCTTGATCTCGTAAGCGATGGACGCGAGGATCGCGAGCTTGTAGGTCGCGTCGAATCCGCCGATGTCATCCGTTGGGTCGGCCTCGGCGTATCCCGCGTCCTGTGCCTCGCGCACCGCGTCGCCCATCGGCAGGCCGGCGGCCGCCATCCGCCCAAGGACGTAGTTGGTCGTGCCGTTGATCACCGCCGACACGCGCTCGATTCGATTCGCCTGCAGGTCGGTGCGAAACGTGCTTATCAACGGGATTCCTCCGCCTACCGCGGCCTCGAAGTAGACGTCGACGTTCTTCTCCGCGGCCTGGTCGAGCAGCTCGGGGCCGTGCTTGGCCATGACCATCTTGTTCGCGGTGATGACGTGCTTGCCGTTCTGGATCGCCTGCTCGATGTACGACCGGATCGGCTCATCGCCGCCGGCGACCTCGATCAGGACCTCCACCGACGGATCATTGAGCACGCGGGCGGGATCGGTCGTCAGAAGGTCGGGGTCGAGCGAGACCGAGCGGCGTTTGTGCAGGTCGCGCACCAGCACGCGTTTCAGGCAAAGCTCGACGCCGGCGCGCCGGGAAAGCTGCGGACCCCAGGACACCATCCGCTCGGCGACCTGCGATCCGACGGTGCCGAGGCCGATGAGGCCGACGTTAAGCGGGCGGGCTGATCCCATGTGAGGCAGCTATTCTCCCGTTTCGTGACGTTGATCCTCCGGGAATCCGACGTGCAGGACCTGATCGAGATGGACGAGGTCATCGCCGCGGTCGAGGCGGCGATGAAGGAGCTTGCCGAGGGCGACGCGCA
The DNA here is from genome assembly GCA_035279785.1 of Candidatus Dormiibacterota bacterium. GTDB lineage: Bacteria > Chloroflexota > Dormibacteria > Dormibacterales > Dormibacteraceae > 40CM-4-65-16. The sequence goes on along the minus strand of DATEHC010000021.1, from coordinate 9,643 downwards.
CAACGAGCCCCGGAGACGGGCATTTTTCCCCGGTGGCCTGCTGAACGTGATGTTCGCCGCCTACCCCGGCGGCAGGGCCGCCGGCCTCAAGGCCTACACCGTCGCGGACGGCCACGTCCGGTTCCTGGTCGCCCTTTTCAACATGGAAGGGGCGCTGGACGCCCTGGTCGAGTCGGACTTCATGGGCGCGTACCGCACGGGCGCCGCTACAGCGGTCGCGGCCCGCGCGCTGGGGGTCACGGGACCGGCCAAGGTGGCGATCATCGGCACCGGCTGGCAAGCGTCGACGCAGGCGCTCGCCGTTTCGCGCACGGTGGAGATCGAAGAGCTCAGGGTTTTCAGCCGCACGCCAGAAAAGCGCGCGATCTTCGCGGCCGAGCAGGAGGAGCAGCTGGGCGTGCGAACCATTGCCGCCGAAAACGCCGAGGCAGCGGTGCGCGGCGCCGACCTCGTCGTCACCATCACGACCAGCCACACGCCTGTGATCGAGTCCGACTGGGTCGAGCCTGGCGCGCTGGTGGCCGCCGTCGGGTCGAACTTCCGCAACCGCGCCGAGCTGCCGGTCGAGCTGGTGGCCCGCGCTCAGACCGTCGTCGTCGACCAGCTTGCCGCCGCCCAGCTCGAGAGTGGCGACCTGATCCAGGCCCACGACGCCGGCAAGTTCGACTGGAGTCAGGCCGTCGAGCTCAGCTCCGTCGTGGCGGGTCAGTGGGAGCGGCCGGAGCGCGCGGGGATCACGCTCTTCGAGTCCCATGGCCTGGCGATCTGGGACGTGGCCGCGGCCGCAACGGTGGTCGCCGCCGCGCGCAAGCGCGGAGGTTACGAGGAAATCGAACTACTTAGTTAGAAGTGCGCCCTGCGCGCGCCCGGCGGTTAGCTAGTGGACGTGGGTCGCGATCGGCTGCGGCGCCAGCGCCCCGATCTCGAGCCAGGACCCGGCCAGGAAAGCTCCGACCAGGATTACGACCAAGGCGGCGCTGGCTGCGGCGTAGATCACCCACGGCGACGGCCCGGCGGCGGCAAGACGGATCATCAAGTCCGACCAGTCCGGGCCACGCCGGGGATTCCAGGTTTCGACCTCTGCCCGGAGCATCCGGCTGACGTCCGTTTCGGAGGGCATGTGCTGTCCTCCCCGAGTGGTTTTATCTTCCACGTAGGGCACCTTCACTTCTCGAACGCTCGGTGTCGGCTTGCTGATCGCTCCCGATGTTCTTCCTCATGATCGCCACCGCCTTGGCGATGCGCGAGGCGACCGTCCCGGCCGGCACACCCAGCACCTCGGCGATCTCCTCGCGCGTCAATCCCTCGTAGTAGTGGAGGACGATCGCCGCGCGGAGCTTAGGGCTCAGGGCGGCCAGCGCCTTGTCGACGACGTTGCGGGCCTCCGCCCGATCGTAGTCGCGGCGGTCGGGGGCTACGTAGAGGCGTGCCGGCAGGAAGCGCGCGAGCTTCTGGCGCCGCAGGTGCGAGATGGCGAGATTGATGCCGATGCGGCGCAGCCACGCGCCGGGCGGAGCCGTCGGGGTGTAGCGGCTGCGCGCGCGGTAGGCGCGGACGAACGTTTCCTGCGTCAGGTCCTCGGCCGCCGCCGAGTCGAGGACCACGGCGCGGATCGCCCTGTAGACCGAGGTGAACTCCTGGTCGTACAGCTGGCGGAACTGCGTCTTGGGATCAAAGTGCTCACCCTCGGCCACGACCCCAGTAGTTTGACGGGAGGGCACAATCATTCGGCATGGATCGCCCGGTCGAGATCAACATGGTCGTTCACATCCGGCGTGCCGGCGAGGCCGACCTCGCGTCGCTGTCGACGTGGAGCAGCGCCGTCAACGACGCGTTTCGGCCTGCCATCGCCGCCGGTGGCCACACGGTCCTGGTCGGTCGCGCCAACGATCGGTTTCCGATCGCGCAGATGCTCGTCACGTTCACGTCGGCCGACAAAGAGGTCGGGGTTCTCAGCCATCTGGTGGTGCTCGGTGGATTCCGCGGGCAGGGAATCGGCAGTGCGTTGCTCGAGGAGGGCCACAGGCTCCTGAAGGAGGCGGGACGTTCTATGTCCCAGCTCGCGGTCGAGAAGGACAATGTCGAGGCAATACGACTCTATGGGCGGGCCGGCTACGAGATCTGCGGCGAGTCCGTGGAAACGTGGCCGGAACCCACGCCGGATGGCCGCGTGTCGCCTGTCGACCATCCGTCGTGGGTCATGCGAAAGACGCTCTAGCTTCTTAGCCGCCCTTGCCCCCGCAAGCTGCAGGCAAGATGCCCGGGCCCGCGATGTTCTGGACGCTCGTGTTGGTCGCCGCCGAGCCGAAGACGCCGCTCTGCTGACCGCCTGAGAACGAGCTGAACGCCGCGCCGTTCGCGGTTATCGATCCGGTGACGCCGGACGACAGCGCTTGCTGCCCGCGGTTGTGGGTGGTGGCGTGAAAGGTCAGGCACCGGAAGGTTCCGTTGTCGGTGGTGACTCCGACCGCGCCGTTCCCGGTCCAGGTCACTGTGGCGCTGATCGGAAGGGGGATCGTCGAGCCTCCACCGCCGCCACCCGCCTGGGGCTTGATGGCCGCGCCGGTGACGGGCACCAAGAAGCCGGGACACAGGGTGCTCTCGTTGACGACGGTCAGCTTCGCGGTCTGCAAGTCACCGCTGAGGGTGAAGTCGGAATCGGGGATGACCAGGCACGTCGCGTTGGTCGTCGGTGGCTGGGTCGGGTCCGGGTTGGGGATGAACTGCGTGATCGAAAGCGTCGTCATGTCGCTGGTCTGAAGTTGGCCGGAATGCCGCGGACGGGAGAGGAAAGTCCCGTGGTCGACGTTGAGATTGATGGAGGACTGGTCGATCGGGTTGAAGACCGAGACGAACGCGCTCGAGTCGTTGAAGGTGAACGTTCCAGCTCCCACGCCGAACCCGCCGGCGGCGCCGACCGTGGCGACGGTGGCGACCGAGATCAGAGAACACGCGATGCCGATGGAAAGGACCAGACGGCGAAACCCGCGCATGGACGCTACCTCCCGCTACCGCATGACGGCGTGCGGGCATTATCCGCCCGACCTGCGCGACGTGAAGCGACGACTTTTCGGACTCACGAATCGCGAAGGAGGTCTCAGAGAGGGGTGCGAATGCTCGACAAACTCACCGCCTGTGGTGGGCGACCCGGGACTCGAACCCGGATGGGTTACCCCACACGCCCCTCAAACGTGCGCGTCTACCAGTTCCGCCAGCCGCCCAGGCTATTTGGCTTAAGCCGATTGATTCTACCGAGCGGCATCCTGGTCCGCCATGGCCAGCAACGTCGTCACGGTCTGCCAGTTGCGTGAGGTTGCGGCGATCCCAAGCGACCTGGACGCCAGCCGCTCCCAGATGGGTGTGCGGGCGATCCCGTCGGGGTGCCACGTGTAGACCTCGCGTCCGACAACCGCGAACGTTTCCTGCGTCGACACCGACCGCAGGTCGCTCAAAACGCCACTCGGGAGCTGTTCAGAAAGGAAGGTGACCAGGTATCGACGAGGGTCCGTGGCGATTCCCGCGAGCGGGTTGCGCCGAACGACGGCGGCAAGGTCGTCGCTGGAGCGAACCAGGATTGTGATGTCGAGGCCAAAACGTTTCCTGATGACCGCGCCCACGCGCTCCGCCGCCGTGTCCGCACTCGCGCGCGTCGTCACCAAGAGGTTGCCGCTCTGTACGTACGTCGCCACGTCGCGAAAACCGTCAGCGGTCAACGCCTCCCGCAGCGCCGGCATCGAGATGCGGTTGTTGCGTGCGACGTTGATCCCCCTGAGCAGAACGATGTGTCGCGGCACGCCAGAAATACTGCAGCCTAAGAGTTCCGGTCGCCCGAGTCTCCCGCGTAGCCGGACCGATTTCGCTCGCTATCGCAGATGAATTCCAGCTTCCGGCTGGTTAACTTCGCACGTCGAAATGAGCGCGTGGGCCACGTGGGACAGCCGTAGGAGGATCTTCGCGCTCGCGATCGCGGCGGTCGCGATCGCCTCCGTCCTGTACGCCCTGATCCTGAAGACCGTCGTCTTCGGCCAGAAGCCCGTCATCGCCATCGATGACATCGGTGAGGCGCTTGCGGCCGCCATCGCCTGCGCGGCGTGCGCCTGGGCCGCGAGCCGGAGCTCCGGTCACAACCGGCTGGGGTGGGCGCTGATGAGCGTCTCGACCGGCCTGTGGTCGGCCGGCCAGATCGTGTGGACGATCTACGAAGTCGTCCTCGGCCAGACGGTTCCGCAACCGGGCCTGGTGGACATCGGATTCCTCTCGGCGGTGCCGTTTGCCGTCGCCGGCATTCGCGCCTTCTGGGGGGACGCCCTCGGTACATCGGCCCGCTGGCGCGTGTGGTTCGACGCGCTGATAGTGGCGATCGCGCTGACGTCGACGGCGTGGGGATTCGGACTGCGCATCGTGTGGGCCACGCCCGGCGATATCGGCTCCAAGAGCTACGCGCTGATCTATCCCCTGGGCGACATCCTCATCGGCACGATCCTCATCCTCGCCATCCGCCGAGCGTCCGGGCAGCAGAAGGGAAGGATGGCCCTGTTGCTGTGCGGTGTCGCGGCCTACTCGATCTCCGACAGCGCGTTCGCCTACCTCACCGCGCAGGGAGCTTACGGCTCGGTGGGCAGCGTGCTCAACACGGGATGGTTCGCCGGTTTCCTGCTCGTCGCACTCGCGGCGCTCTACCCGGAGGCCCCCGCGAAGGCGGCCCGGGAGCAGCCGACTCTCGATCTCTGGCAGCTCGCGCTGCCGTGGATGACGCTGCTCACCGCGGCCGGGGGCGATTTCTATACCGCTCTGAGTGGCCAGGAACACGAGGCTGGGGTCTTCCAGCCGGCGATGACGGTGGTCCTTGCCGTGCTCCTCACCGTGAACATGCTGCTCGAGCGCCGCGAGTTCCTAGAGATGCTGACCGAGATCCAGGAGGCGCACTCGACGCTGAACCGCGAATTCAAGGCAGGTCTCGTCGAGCTTCGCAAGGTCAGCGCGCGCATCCGCGAAGCCGAGGGCCGCGACGCCGACGGCCTTCGTCGCCTGGCGTCGGACATTCACGGCATCGCCGACCGCCTCGACGGCCTCGTCGAAGAGATCATCGACACCGAGGTCGAGGGGGCGAACGTCGAGATGGCCGAGGCGCCGGTGCCGGCCGCCGGCGTGGCGGTGGGTCGCTCCTACTGACCAGCGGTCTTAGGGGCCGGCTTCTCGACGACGATCTGGCCACGCGCCGCCCGGCGGCACTCTTCGCAGCACGTCGGCTCCGTCCGGCGCACCCGGACGAACAGCTTGCGGAGCTTCCCCATACAAGGTGACTAATCGCGCGAGCGCGCGCAACTTGCGTGGGACAAGTGTCCTACCAAGACCGCGTCGCGAGAAACGCCGGCTTCATGCGTCAAGAAGTGCCCGCTGAGGGATTCGAACCCCCGACCCTCTGTTCCGAAGACAGATGCTCTGATCCACTGAGCTAAGCGGGCGCGGATGCCGCCCTGGACGGACGCAGCGGCGCCGTCAGACTACCGCCACGTACCTCTCGTGGTTCAATCCCCACGCGGCGTACCGCATCAAACCCATCGCGCGATAGCGTCGCCGGCCGGCCGCCGTGGTGCCCTTCTCGATCGCGGTCCGAAGCGCTTTCGGCGTCCGTCCCGGAAACTCGGTGTAGGCCCTTCCGACGGCGTCGAGGATGTGCGCGTCCGATCCGCCGACCTCGGCGCGCCCGAGCCCGTCGTTCAGGCGCCGCGCGAGCTGGTTGAAGACGTAGAAGCCCGGAGTGGCGTTCTCCACCTCCACGGCATCGAAGTCGAGCTCGGCGGCGAGCCAGCCAACTCCATGCACGACCCCGCCGCGAGTCTGCCGCTGCGTCCGCCAGAACGGGTGCACCGCCACTGCGATGCCGCCCTGGTCGTGGATCGCGTGGACGGTCGCCGCCGCCGACATGCCCGGCCGGATACGGCGCTCCAGGAACAGGCCGACGATGTGGCCGTCGCGGCTCGAAACCTCCTCGCCGACGATGACGTGAAGCCCCGACCGGGAGGTCGCGTAATCGGCCGCACGAAGCGCCCCCTCGACCGTGTCGTGGTCGGTGACCGCGATCACGTCAAGGCCTGTCGCGCTCGCGTGATCGACGAGCTCCGAAGGGACCGGCCAACCATCGCTGGACGTCGTATGCATGTGTAGGTCGGCTCGACCCAGCCCAGGCACGGGTGTGCATCCTACGCCCGCCGGGGCTACCATCGAGCCGTCATAAGGCGCCTCTGGGGTATCGAAAGGTGGAGGTGATGGCCATGGAAGGCTTGATGCAGGACTACGAGCTCACGCTTCAGCACGTCCTGTGGCGGCTCGAGCGATTGCACCAGAAGAAAGAGGTTGTCACCAAGCGCGATGACGCGGTGCACCGCACGACTTACGGAGCCATGGTGCCTCGCATCAACAGGCTCGCCGGTGCGCTCAAGAGGCTCGGCGTCAAGCCCGGCGACCGCGTCGCGACGCTCGCCTGGAACAACGACCGCCACCTCGAGCTCTACTACGCGGTGCCCTGCATGGGCGCCGTCCTGCACACGCTGAACCTGCGGCTTTTTCCTCAGCATCTGGAATTCATCATCAATGACGCGGAAGACAAGGTTTTATTTGTCGATCAGTCGCTTCTTCCGCTCCTGAAGCCGCTGCTGGGCAAGATCCCGAGCATCCAGACCTTCGTCCTGATGGCCGAGGGCAACCCGCCAGACCTCACCGGGTTCCCGGAGATGCTCGACTACGAGACGTTGCTGGCAGCAGAAAGCGAGAGCTACCCCTGGCCCAAGCTGTCCGAGCGCATGGCGGCGGCCATGTGCTACACGTCCGGCACCACCGGCAACCCCAAAGGCGTCGTCTACTCGCACCGCTCGCAGTTCATCCACACGATGGGCACGCTGCAGGGCGACAACCTGGGGGTCACCGAGAACGACGCGATCCTGCCCGTCGTCCCTATGTTCCACGCCAACAGCTGGGGCCTCCCCTATGCGATGGGCATGGCGGGATCCAAGGTCGTGTTCGCCGGTCGGTTCTCCGCCGACCCGAAGTCGCTTGTCGAGCTGTCGGAGCAGGAGGATGTCACCTTCCTCGCCGGGGTTCCGTCCGTGTGGGTCATGCTCGCGTCGTACCTGAAAGAGACAGGCAAGCGCCTGCCCAAAGTGACGACCGTGGTCTGCGGCGGCTCGGCGGTGCCGCGGGCGCTTATGGAAACCATGGACTCGTATGGGCTACGCATCCTGCATGCCTGGGGCATGACCGAGACGTCGCCCCTCGGCAGCGTGGCGCGCGTTTACGGCGGCCACGACGAGGAGGAAGAGCTGCGACTCCGCCTCACGCAGGGGCGCGTCGCGCCGGGCGTGGAGATCCGGATCACCGACCCCGCCTCCGGCGAAGAGCTGCCCTGGGACGGCGTCGCGTTCGGCGAGATCCAGGTCCGCGGGCCGTGGATCGCCCGCGGCTACCACAACGGTTACGACCCGGGGAAGCTGACCGAAGACGGCTGGTTTCGCACGGGCGACGTGGCCAAGATCGACGCCGACGGTTACATCCAGATCGTCGACCGCACCAAGGACGTGATCAAGTCCGGCGGCGAGTGGATCTCGTCGGTCGAGCTAGAGAACGCGGTCATGGCGCACCCGAAGATCCTCGAGGCGGCGGTGATCGGGCTTGCCCACCCGAAGTGGGACGAGCGGCCGGTGGTGTACGCAGTGCCCCGGCCGGAGTTCAAAGGAAAGGTCACGCAGGATGAGGTGATCGACTTCTTGCGTGACAAGGTCGCGAAGTGGTGGCTGCCGGACGAGGTCCGGTTCATCGACGAGGTCCCGAAAACGTCGGTCGGGAAGTTCGACAAGAAGGTGCTGCGGGCCGGCGCGGAGCCGATTCACGTGGGGGTTAAGGAGGGAGCACGTAAGTGAGCACGCATGCGGGGGTAAGGGAGCACAGGGTCGGCCACGAGACTTTCCATTTCAAGTGGGACAACTCACTGGCGCCGGCGGTCGAGATCGACCCCGGAGACGTCGTCCACTTCGACACCGAGGAGGTCACCGCCGGCCAGCTGAAGAAAGGTGACCCGGCGTCCAAGCTCGGGGAGCTGAACTTCGACCGGCTGTATCCATTGGGCGGGCCGGTCTACGTGCGGGGCGCTGAGCCCGGCGACGCGCTCGAGGTGGAGATCCTCGAGCTCAAGCCAGGCGCGTGGGGTTGGAGCGCGATCCTCCCCGGCCTGGGCCTTCTCGCCTCAGATTTTCCCGAGCCCTATGTTCGCTACTTCGACCTGGGAGACCGGACGGCCGCCGAGCTGCGCCACGACGTGCACATCCCGATCGCGCCTTTCTGCGGAACGATGGGCGTGGCCACCGACCAGAAGGGACCGGTCGACGTGCTGCCTCCGACAAAAGGCGCCGGCAACGTCGACACGCGCCACCTGACCGCGGGGACGAAGCTCTACCTGCCGGTTTTTGTGGCGGGAGCGCTTTTTTCCGCCGGCGACTGCCACGCCGCGCAGGGAGACGGTGAAGTCTGCGTTACCGGCATCGAATGCCCCATGACGTTTTCACTCCGATTTGGAGTGGTCAAGGGCGGCTCGCCACGCCCCTGGAGTTATCACTTTGTGACTCCAGCCGCGCCGCTCCAGCCGCGGAGCGACGCAGCCGGCTACCACTCGGTATGCGCGCTGGGGCCGGACCTGATGGAGAACGCCCGCAACGCGGTCCGCTACACGATCGACTGGCTCCAGGCCGACCACGGCTTGAGCCGCGAGGACGCTTACATCCTCTGCAGCCTGGCCGGCGACCTGCGGATCAGCCAGATCGTCGACCAGCCGAACTGGGGAGTGAGCTTCTACCTGCCGCTGAGCGTCTTCAGCTAAAGCAGCCGGCCTTCAACCGATCGGAATCTCGGGTTCAGTCCCGCATACTGGCATGCCCATAAACGCGAACGTGAGCACCACATCACTGGGCCGGTACCCGATCGAGGCTGAGCTGGGGCGGGGGGCGATGGGCGTCGTCTACCGCTCGACGCACCCACGCCTGGAGATCCCGGTCGCGATCAAGGTGCTGTCCGACCAGTACTCCCAGGACCCGGCGTTCCGCCAGCGGTTCCATCGCGAAGCGGCGACGGTCGCCGCGCTCAACCACCCCGGAATCGTCCGCGTCTACGACTTCGACGAGGACGGGCCGGTGCTGTTCATCGTCATGGAGTGGGTCGACGGGCGGTCGATGCGCTCGTGGCTCGACGAGTACGGCCGCTTCTCGGTCGATGTGTCTGTGGACCTGATCAAGCAGTTGCTCTCGGCCGTCGGCGTCGCGCACGACTTCCAGGTCGTGCACCGCGACCTGAAGCCCGACAACATCCTGATCTCCAACCGCGGCAAGACCAAGATCCTCGACTTCGGCATCTCCAAGCTGATCGACGACAAGCACCGGCTGACGGCGACGGGGAGCATGGTCGGGACGCCGGCGTACATGGCGCCGGAGCAGGTAAAGGGCGAGGCCGTCGACGCGACCGCCGACATCTACTCGCTGGGCATGATCCTCTACGAGCTCCTGCACGGCGAGCCGCCCTTCACCGGTCAACTCCCTGCGGTGCTGCACTCCCAGGTGTTCGATCGCCCGCGTGCGTCGACGGCCATCCCCTCGCCGAT
>DATEHC010000020.1:0-2306 GCA_035279785.1 Candidatus Dormiibacterota bacterium | reverse complement strand
CAACTCGGCGAATGCGCGCAGCCCGATTCGCATCGGGCACGCGGTGACGAAGGATTTCATCGACGCCGAGGGAGTGCGTGGCGCGCTGCGGTCGGCGGGCTTGAAGTTCGACGCATTGCCTTCGGACTCGGACCTGTCGCGGCTGGTGCACGTCTTCGCGAAATCGGTGATTCCGGGCAGCGACCAGGTCCGCGGCCAGAGGATCACGCTGCTCGACGACGTCGACGCGTATCAGATCGGCAAGGCCTTGGGGGGAATGCTCATCGCCTCGGTGACGGGGCGCACCATGAACTACGTCAGCGGTGGAGAACGCAACTCGCACCAGGGGCCGCCGGGGGGCAACATCGTGGCCGCGGTCGTCCGGGCGGAGTAGCACCTGCCGGGCTCAGCTCGGCCAGGCGCCGCGAACATCGGAGAGGCGGGACTATCCGGTGCATAAGGCGCCCCCCAATTCGGAGAGGCGGGACTATCCGGTACATGAGGCGCCCCCCAATTCGGAGAGGCCGGACTATCCGGTACATAAGGCGCCCGCCAATTCGGAGAGGCCGGACTATCCGGTACGTGAGGCGCCCCCAATTCGGAGAGGCCGGACTATCCGGCTCGAGGGTCCATTTTCCGAGGCGACCGGAGGGCGAGTGACTATCGCGGCCCGGCCTGGCTGGTCAGGTCGAAGAGCTTCAGCGGTGAGAGCGGCATCTCGGTGATCGCCACCCCCGTCGCCTCTTCGATCGCTGACGCGAGAACCGCGCCGACCGGGATGACTCCCGCTTCACCCGCTCCTTTCACGCCCAGCGGGTTCAGGGGCGACGGCGTCTCGATGTGGTCGATCTCGATCTTGGGGATCTCCGTCGCGTACGGCATCAGGAACTCCATGAACGAGGCGTTGCGCAGCTGACCCTCCGAGTCATACGCGAGCCGCTCGTAAAAAGCACCACCGATGCCCTGCGCGACGCCGCCCTCGATCTGCCCCTCGAGCACCAGCGGGTTGATCACCCTGCCGCAGTCGTGGACGACGACGTATTTGAGGATCTCCAGCCGGAACGTCGTGGGGTCGACCCGCACGTACGCCGCGTGGCAGCCCGACGCCCATGTCGACCCGGCCGGGCTGAAGTAGCCCGTCGCCTCGAGTCCCGGCTGCTCCCCTTCGTGCAGCGGCGGTCCCGGACGCGACCCTGCCGTGAACTGCGTCGCCGCCTCGGTGCCGCCACCAAAGGCGTAGCGCACGGGGTTCGACAGCACCGCGACGGCCGCGAGGGGTATGCCTCGGTCGGGCGAACCCTTGACCCGAACCTGCCCGCCGGACAGCTCGAGGTCGGCCGGGTCGACCTCCAGGTGGTCGGCCGCGATCCGCTTCGCCTTCTCCGCCACCAGGCGCGCAGCGACGTGCATCGCGTTGCCCGCCGTGACAGCTCCGCGTGACGCGAAGGTCCCCACTCCCCATGGAAACCGCCGCGTGTCGCCGCTCGTCACCGCGACGTCGCGCACATCCACCCCGAGCTCGTCCGCCACGATCTGCGCCCATACGGTGGCGTGCGATTGACCCTGGCTTGGGATCCCGGTCGCGGCCACGACCTTGCCCGAGACGAGGACTTGCACATGCGCGCCTTCGTACGGCCCAACGCCCGTCCCTTCGACGTAGGCGCCGATGCCCATGCCGATGTGATCGCCGGCGGGCCGTGGGCCGAGCAACGCGATCGCCCGCTCCAGCAGCTCGGGATAGTTTCCACTGTCGTACACGACCCGGTTGCCGTCCTGCCAGGCGACGCCGAGCTCGTACGGAAACTGGTCGGGCTGGATGAAGTTGCGGCGCCTGATCTCGAACCGGTCCACATTCAGCTCGGCCGCGATGGCGTCCAGCGTCCGCTCCATGACAAAGCAAGCGTGCGGCCGCCCCGCCCCGCGGTAGGGCGAGGTCGGGGTCGCGTTCGTGTAGAGGTCGCGGAAGCGAACGCGGTAGCTCGGCACGCGGTAGGGCCCGGGCAGCTGCGCGGCCGTGATGATCGGCAGGATCAGGCCGTAAGGCGTGTAGGCGCCCCCGTCGTGGATGAAATCGTCGCTCAGCGCAAGCACGCGTCCCTGGTCATCGAAGCCGACCTCGACCTCGTGCACCTGGGACCGTTCCTGGTTCACCGCGGTGAAATGCTCCTGCCGATCCTCGGTCCACTTCACCGGGCGGCCGAGCCGCATCGCGGCGAACGGCACGAGCAGCTCGTCGGGGTAGAAGAGCATGATCTTCGGCCCGAAGCCCCCGCCGACGTCCGGCGCGATGACCTCGACGTCCGACTCGGGCAGACCGAAAAGGACCG
>DATEHC010000019.1:0-29592 GCA_035279785.1 Candidatus Dormiibacterota bacterium | reverse complement strand
CGACGCGCGCGTCGAAGCGATGGTCACCGATCCGCGCTGCGACCTCGTCGTCGTCGCCATCCCCAGCGCCCGTGCGCTGACGGCGACGCTGGCAGCCCTTCGGGCCGGAAAGGACGTCGCGCTGGCCACGAAAGAAGTGCTGGTCATGGGCGGCGCCCTGGTCATGAAGGCCGCGGGAACGAAAGGCATCCGGCCGATCGACAGCGAGCACAGCGCGATCTGGCAGTGCTTGTGGGGCGAAGACCGCCAGAACGTGAGGCGTCTCATCATCACGGCGAGCGGCGGCCCGTTCTGGGCGCACCCGGACCTGGACCTCGACAGCGTCACGGTCGAGCAGGCGCTCAATCACCCGAGGTGGTCGATGGGGCCAAAGATCACGGTCGATTCAGCGACCCTGATGAACAAGGGCCTGGAGATGATCGAGGCCCATCACCTCTTCGGCATCGCGCTGGACGCGATCAAGGTCGTGATCCACCCACAGAGCGTCGTCCATTCCATGGTCGAGTTCGTCGACGGCTCGCTGAAGGCTCAGCTAGGGCGGCCCGACATGCGCCTTCCGATCGCAGTCGCGCTCGCCTACCCCGACCGCCTGCCCGACGCAGTGCCGTCGACGACCGTCGGCGAGCTCACCGGCCTCGAGTTCCACGACCTCGACGAGCGGCGATTTCCGGCCGTCATGCTGGCGCGCCAGGCCGCGCTCGCGGCCGGCGGCAATCCCGCCGCGCTGAACGCGGCCAACGAAGAGGCGGTCAAGGCCTTCCTGGCCGGGGAGATCCCGTTCACTGGCATCGTGAGCACGGTCGAGCGGGCCCTGAGCGCCTTTCCAGGATGCGGCGACAGCCTGGAGGAGGTCCTCGGGGCTGATCGCTGGGCGCGGGACTTTGTGAGGGGCGTTGTGGCGGGCCAATCTCGTAGTCTGAAAGCCACGTGAGCGTCCTCCTGACCGACCTCCTCTACGTGGCAGCCGTCGCCGGCATGTTCCTGCTCCTGATCGCGCCGCACGAGGCCGGCCACTTCGCCCTGGCGAAGCTGTTCAAGGTCCGCGTCATCGAGTTCTCGATCGGCGCCGGCACGAAGCTTTGGTCGATGACCCGCGGCGGGACCCTCTACGCGATCCGCGCCTTTCCGATCCTCGGCTACGTGCGGATGGGAGGCATGGAGGCCGGAGACTTCGATGAGCCGAACGGGTTCCACAGCAAGTCCGCGCTGCAACGCATCCTGATCCTTATCGCAGGCCCAGCCGCGAACTTCCTGGTCGCGATGATCCTCGTCGGCGGCTACAACCTGACCCAGCTCAACAGCGACCCCGGCAAGGTGGTCGTTGTCGTGCCAGGCACGCCCGCCGCGCGCACCGGCTTTCTCGCCGGCGACCACATCACGGCGGTCAACGGCCTGCCGGTCCAGGTTCCGGGCTTTGTGCGGCAGCAAGAGGATGCCCATCCCGGCCAGCCGCTGATCCTGTCCGGCGTACACGCGAATGGCACGCCGTTCGGCTACGTGGTTCAGCCCATCTGGGATACGCAAGCGAAGCATTGGCAGATCGGCATCAGCGTGGCGCCGGTGGTTACGGTGCCGACGGCCGTCGTGTCGGGCGTGACATTTCCCTTCGCCGCCGTGGGGGGCATCGTCCAGGGCCTGGGGGGCCTTATCACCGGGGCGATCCCGGGTGGACTCTTCGGCCAGAACGGGCTGACCGGCCCGATAGGAATTGCGGACATCACGGCCGGGGCGGTCAACCAGGGGCCGACGACTTACATCTTTCTTGTCGCGCTCCTTTCGGTCGCGCTCGGATTCACCAACCTGCTTCCGTTCCTCGCCCTCGACGGTGGACGCGTCGCGGTCGTGCTGATCGAGGTCTTGCGGCGAAGGCCATTCGACCGAACCATGGAGCTCAACTTCCAGCGTTGGGGCCTGGTCGCGCTGCTTACGATCGCGGCGGTCATCAGCTTCCTCGACATCCAACGCATCGCAACGGGGCAGTTCCCGGGCTTGCACTGATGTCGTTCGTCGATCGACGCAAGTCGATCCCGGTCAAGGTCGGTGATGTCGTGATCGGAGGCGCCGCGCCGATCGCTGTCCAGACGATGACCAAGACCGACACGCGCGACGTCAAGGCGACGCTGCGGCAGATCCACGAGCTGAAAGAAGCCGGCTGCGAGCTCGTGCGTCCCGCGGTGCCAGACCACGAGGCGGCCGAAGCGCTGAAAGAGATCGTCAAGGGATCTCCGCTGCCCGTCATCGCGGACATCCACTACGACCACACACTCGCGCTGCTGGCGATCGAGGCTGGCGTGGCATGCCTGCGCCTGAACCCGGGCAACATCCCCGACCGCGACAAGGTCGTGAAGGTCGTGACCGCGGCGAAGGAACGGCAGATTCCGTTTCGCATCGGCGTCAATGCCGGCTCTCTTCCCGAAGAGGTGCACAAGAGCCTGCGCGAGCAGCACCACATCGACCGCGACAACCGCGAGCTGACCGCCGATCGGATGGTCGAGGTCGCGCTCGGCCACTGCAAGATCCTCGAGGACCTGGACTACGGCCCGGGCTACATAAAGGTCTCGCTGAAGGCAACCGACGTGTGGACAAACATCCTCGCCAACCGCAAATTTGCCGCAGCCCGCGCGTATCCGATTCACCTCGGGGTCACAGAGTCGGGACCGGTCGAGGCGGGGAGCATCCGCAGCTCGGTCGGTATGGGCATCCTGCTCAGCGAGGGAATCGGCGACACGATCCGCGTCTCTCTTGCGACGTCCGATCCGCGCGAAGAGGTGCGCGTCGCGCACGAGATCCTGAAGACGCTGGCGTTCCGGAACGAGAGCCCGACCTTGATCGCCTGCCCGACGTGCGGGCGCCTCGAGTACGACATGGTCCCCACAGTCAAGGCGGTCGAGTCCTATATCGCGAAGCTGAAGGTGCCGATCACGGTGGCGGTGATGGGCTGCGTCGTGAACGGTCCCGCCGAGGCGCGGCACGCCGACATCGGCGTCACGGGCGGCCGCGGCAAGGGAGTGATTTTCAAGAAAGGTAAGCTGTTCCGCACCGTGCCCCAGGAAGAGCTGCTTCCAGTGTTGCTGGCCGAGATCGACTCGATCGCGTCCGAGCACGTCCCAGCGGCAATCCAAAGCTGAACCAAACTCTGGAAGAGCAGCAGGACTTCGTCAAAGAAGTCACCAAGATGTCGGACGACTTCGACCGCTGGTACACCGACGTGATCCGCAAAGCCGAGCTGGCCGACTGGTCCGGCGTGCGCGGAATGATGGTCGTGCGCCCCTACGGGTGGGCGATGTGGGAAGCGATCATGCGCGCGTTCGACGACATGATCAAAGAGAGCGGCCACGAGAACTGGGCGTTTCCTCTGCTCATCCCCCGCGAGTTCCTCATGAAAGAGGCGGAGCACATCGAGGGTTTCGCGCCCGAGGTCGCGTGGGTCACACGCGCCGGTGGCTCGATGGAAGAGCTGGAAGAGCCACTTGCGGTGCGGCCCACGTCCGAGACGATCATCGGGCCGCTGATCAAGCGGTACATCCAGTCCCACCGCGACCTGCCCAAGCTGACCAACCAGTGGAACAGCGTGGTGCGCTGGGAGATGCGTTCACGCCTGTTCCTGCGCAGCCGCGAGTTCTGGTGGCAGGAAGGCCACACCTTCCACGCGTACGCGCAGGAGGCGATGGACGAGGCGGACATGATCCTCGGCTACTACCGGTCGATCGCGGAGGACTGGCTCGCGGTCCCCGTGTTCGTCGGCAGGAAGTCGCCCGCTGAGACGTTCCCCGGCGCCGTGCACACGCTGACAGTCGAGGGCCTGATGCGCGATGGGCTGGCGCTGCAGATGGGAACGTCGCACTACTTCGGCCAGAATTTCGCGCGTGCATACGACATCTCGTTTTCGAACAAGGAAAACGAGCGCGAGCTTTGCTACTCGACCTCGTGGGGCATCAGCACGCGGCTGGTCGGAGCGCTCGTGATGGCGCACGGCGACGACTCGGGCATCATCGTGCCCCCTCGGGTCGCGCCCGTCCAGGTCGTCGTCGTTCCCATCTTCCGTGACGACGCTTCGCGGTCGAAGGTGGAGCAATACGTCGCCGGCTTCTCGGCCGACCTCAAGAAGGCAGGCATCCGCTTCCGCGTCGACTGGCGCGATGAGCGCCCTGGAGACAAGTACGCGCATTGGGAGCTCAAGGGCGTGCCCATCCGTCTAAACGTGGGCGGGCGAGACGCCGACGCGGGCACGGTCGAGATGGTGGACCGCTTGTCGCGCCAGAAGGTCAGCGTGCCCGTGGCCGGAATCGGCGCGCGCATGCAGTCCGAGCTCGACGCGTTCCAGACACGCCTCTACCAGCGCGCGCTCGAGTTTCAGCGATCGAACACGTACGAGCTCGGCACGCTCGACGATGTGGTCGCGCACTTCCGAGCGAAGGGTGGCTTCGTGTGGACGCAGTGGTGCGGCGACACGGAGGAGGAGGCGCGAATCAAGACGGAAGGAGGCGGAGTCACCATCCGCACCATCGACGCGGACGCCAAGGTCAGCGGTAAGTGCCTGGTCTGCGATCGGCCGGCGAAGTTCAGGGTGTCGCTGGCGAAAGCCTACTGACGGCCACTTCCCCGCGATAGTCCGGACTAACACCCCATCCGCGAGCCCGAAACCCGTCGATAGTCCGGACTATCGCGCCTGGTCTAGGCGGTCGGGTTCTCGAACGCCCCGATCTTCGGCGCGTCCTTGTACAGGGACACCTGCGGGATTAGCTTCAGCTTGCCGGCCGCCACCGTGTCCAGCACGGCTTCCGCCACGTCGGGGTGGAAGTGGGTCCCGGCGCCTTGTCGCACCTGCTCGATCGCGACCTCCAACGACATTCCCTTCCGGTACGGACGGTCGGACGTCATTGCGTCGATGGCGTCCGCCGCAGAAACGATCCAAGCGGAGATCGGCAGCTCGTCTCCTCTCTTCCGGTCGGGGTAGCCCTTGCCGTCGTAGCGCTCGTGGTGTGAACGGACGATGACCAGCTCGTCCGTGAGCATGTGAAGCCTGCTCAGGATGTTGTACCCGCGCGTGGTGTGGCTCTTCATCTGCTCGAACTCTTCGTCGGTCAGCTTGCCGGTCTTCTGGATCACCGCGTCGGGCACGCCGACCTTGCCGATGTCGTGCAGCCTGCCGCCTCGCTCGAGCCTCGTCCATGCCGCCGGGTCGTGCGGCGCATAGTGCATCTGCCTCGCGATCACGAGCGCGTACTGCGTGACGCGCTCCGAGTGACCCGCGGTGTAGCGGTCCTTCTCGTCGACGGTCGCCGCGAGCGCTTCGAGGGCTTCGAGGATCACGGCTTCGCGGTCTTCGAAAAGGCGCGCGTTGTCGATCGCGACCGCGGCCTGCGTGGCGAGCTCGGTCACGAGCTTGCGGTGGTCTTCCGTGAACTCGTGGCCGGCCTTGTAGTTGGAGAGGAAGACCACACCGAGCGGCTCGCCGCGCAAGGTGATCGGCACGCAGAGGACCGCGCGCGGATTCAGGGCGGTGTCGTCCGCGCTGTTGGGAGCCATGGCCTCCATCACCGGCTCGCCGGTCTTCATGACCTTCCGGCAGATGTCGCCGCCGATGACCAGCGCGAGTCGCTCGGCCGTGAGGTGATCCGTACCGAAACCGCCCTTGAGGATGAGCTTGCCGTTGTCGTCCGCCAGCGCCAGGCAGCCGATCTGGGCGGACGACGCCTTGGCCGCCCCGGCGAGCACCTGCTGGAGCACCTCGCTCAGCTCCAGGGTCGAGGTCGCAGCCTGGAGGGCCTCCTGAAGGTTGCGGAGCTCCCAGATGCTGCGCTCGTTCTTCTCGTACAGCTCCGCATTGCGCACGGCGACGACGCCCTGGTTGGCGAGCGTCGCCAGCACGCGCTGGTCATCGGTGGTCCACTCCCGCTTCTTGTCGTCGAAGACGGAAAGCGTGCCCCAGAGCTGGCCTTCCTCGAACATCGGCGTGCAGATGGCCGCCCTCAGGTCGCCGAGGTCGGGCGGCGACGCCAGCTCGGGCTGGTAGCCGAGGTCGCCGACCACCGTCGCGCGGCCGCTGAGCATGGTGGCGCCGACCACTCCCTGTCCGTTCTGGAAGACGATTCCCGTCGGGTCGGCGCCGAGCCAGACGGACATGATCGCCGTCTGCCGGCCTTCGCCGTTCGAGCGGGTGAGCATGCCCGCCGAGCCGTCGACGATGCGGATCGCGGCCTCGAGCGTCTTCTGCTCGAGCACGCGCGAACCCTGCGTCACGGTCGTGAGCGCGGCCGACACCTCGCCGAGAGCGTCGAGCGCCGTGTCCAGCCGCGACGCCTGCCCTGAGACCACCTGGAGGATCCGCGAGTTCTCCACCGCGACGCCGGCCATCGACCCGAGGTCGTCGAGCGCGCTCAGATCTTGCTGCGTGAAGCCGGCGTTGCCGCGACGCCCAAGGCAGAGCGCCCCGATCACCTCCGACTTCCCGCGGATCGGCGTCAGCGCCTCGTTGACGGTGCCCCCGAAGCGCTCGGGTGCAAGGCCGCTGAAGATGCCCTCGTCCTCGGTGACGAGGTTGCGCAGCATCGTCTCGCCGTCACGGACACGCGAGAGCGGACCATCGATGGGCTCCGGCGCGGACGTGCCGCGGTCAAGGACGACATATGAGTTGTCGGGCTGGAAGAGCAGCGCTCGGCCGGCGTCGTATTTGATCACCTGCGCGCCGCGGCCCAGGACCAGCTCGAGGACCTCGTTGATGGTTTTTCCCGATGCTTCCTTGACCAGCTCGTTCATCAGCGAGTAGCGGGCCGACTCCTGTCGGGTCAGGGCAACCAGCTGTGCGCCCGCCACCTGCTCGCCCGCCCGCGTCGCCAACGTCACGGCCAGGCGCTTGTCGTCGTCGCTGAACTGCGCGCCGGTCCGTCCGAGGAGCATGAAGCCGCCGACGTGGTCGCCGATCGGCATCGGGACGGCGATCAGGCCGTGAAGATGGAATTCCTCTGGAACGAAGTTGATGAGCTCGCTCAGTGCGGCCTCATCGGCGGAGGTGAACGGAGTCCGTTTCTCGATCGCCGCCAGGAGCGGCCCGGCGTCGTCGTGCGCCCTGTTGACCGCCTGCGGGCGCAGCCGCTCGACGCCGATGCCCGGCGGCTGGGGAACGAACCGTCTCCCATCCGCGGAGGCTAGATAGCAGCACGCCACATCCGCCCCGACGCCCGCCGCGATCGTCGCGGTGATGGTCGCGGTGTCGCCGGGCTGGGTGCCGTTGAGGTCGGTCGTCGCGGCCACGAAGGCCTGGTGTTTCTGGCCGAGCGTCGCGCTGAGCGCGTCCAGGTCCGCGCGCTGCTTTTCGACGTCGGACGCAAGGCCCTGGTAGGCGATCGCCCCGAGGACACCTCCCAGCGCCAGCAGGATCAGGCCCGGAACCTGCACCGGGAGGTTCGCCTGGCCGGAGTCGAGCTGGCTCAGCACCAGCGTGAGAAGGAGGGCGACCGCCCCAAGCCCTGCGGCGAGGCGCCAGTTGCTGAACGTCGCTCCGCTCGCCAGGGCGAGGCCGCCGGCAACCGCGCCGACCGCGAGGCCGAGGTCATCGCGGCCGCTCGCGCCGAGGGTCGCCCCGGCCAGCACGAGGACCGCGCCGCCGACCGGAAA
Organism: Candidatus Dormiibacterota bacterium; assembly: GCA_035279785.1. GTDB lineage: Bacteria > Chloroflexota > Dormibacteria > Dormibacterales > Dormibacteraceae > 40CM-4-65-16. The sequence continues at coordinate 21,975 of DATEHC010000019.1, read as the reverse complement.
GCCGACGCGGAACGCCCCCTTCGAAGTCACTTGGCGGCGTGTAAGTCTAGGTTTGAGTTCGGCTGGGGAAGCTAGATATCGAATCTAAACTTCATGGCACCCCTCACATGACGGTTTCCGAGCTCCTCCGCGTAGCGGACCACCTCGATCCGACGGGCCAGGTGCTGGTCCGGAAGGCCTACGAGCGGGCGGCCGTGGCCCACAGCGGGCAGCACCGCCTCTCCGGCGAGGACTACGTCAACCACCCCATGGAGGTGGCCGCGATCCTGGCAGACCTGGAGCTGGACGCGGAAACCATCGCGGCGGCGCTGCTCCACGACACGGTGGAGGACACCAACCTGACCGCCGACGAGGTGAAGAAGGAGTTCGGGCCCGAGGTCGCAAGGCTCGTGGAGGGGGTCACCAAGCTCGGCCGGATCAGCCTCCGCACCGACCAGCAGCAGCAGGCCGAGAACATCCGCAAGATGATGGTGGCGATGGCGGAGGACCTGCGGGTCGTCCTCATCAAGCTGGCCGACCGCCTCCACAACATGCGGACGTTGGCGCCACTGACAGAGCCCAAGCGCCGCAAGATCTCCCGCGAGACGCTCGACATCTACGCGCCGCTCGCCCACCGCCTGGGCATCGGCCAGATCAAGTGGGAGCTCGAGGACCTCGCCTTCCGCAATCTCGAGCCGGACGCGTTCGAGGACGTCGTCGGCCGCATCAACCGCAAGCGCGCCGACCGCGAGGCGCTCGTGTCTGACCTGCGGGAGATCCTCGCCCGCGAGCTCGAGAAGGTGGGGATTCAGGCCGATATCACCGGCCGGCCGAAGCACATCTACTCCGTGTGGCAGAAGATGACCAAGGAGAGCAAGGACTTCTCCGAGATCTACGACCTGTCGGCGATCCGCGTGATGGTCGACAGCGTGCGCGACTGCTACGGCGTGCTCGGCGTGGTCCATTCGTTGTGGAAGCCGATGCCGGGTCGATTCAAGGACTACATCGCGATGCCGAAGTCCAACGGCTATCAGTCGCTGCATACGACGGTCATAACCCACACCGGTGAGCCGATCGAGATCCAGATCCGGACGCATGAGATGCACCGCGTCGCGGAGTTCGGCGTCGCCGCGCACTGGACCTACAAGGAAGGCGGCAAGGACGCGAGCTTCGACCAGAAGCTGTCGTGGCTGCGGAGCCTGCTCGAGTGGCAAAACGAGGTGGGGGACGCCGAGTCGTTCCTCAACACGGTCAAGGTCGACCTGTTCCAGGACGAGGTCTACGTCTTCACGCCGCGCGGCGACGTGATCAACCTGCCTTCGGAATCGACGCCAGTCGACTTCGCCTACCGCATCCACACCGAGGTCGGCCACCGCTGCATCGGCGCGAAGGTCAACGGCCGGATGGTGCCGCTGGACTACGCGCTGCAGAACGGGGAGATCGTCGAGATCCTCACGTCGAAGGGACCGCACGGCCCGAGCCGCGACTGGCTCAACTTCGTCAAGAGCGCTTCCGCCAAGGAGCGGATCCGCAAGTGGTTCAAGAGCCAGCGTCGAGAGGAGAACGTCGCGAAGGGCCGGGACCTTCTCGACAAAGAGCTCCATCGCATGCATCGCGTGAGCCTCGCGGACCTTCCCGAGGCAAAGCTGCTGGAGATCGCGAGCGGGCACAAGTTCAACACGGTCGACGACTTCACGGCCGCGATCGGGTACGGCGACCTGTCGCCGCACGCCGTGGTGATGCGCATGGCCTTGAACCTCGAGGTGCCCGGCGGCGACCTGCGGACCATCCCGCTCATCCCGATGGTCCAGCCCTTGCCGCGCGTGCTGGTGCGGGGCGAGAAGGGCATCCTCACATCGATCGCCACGTGCTGCCGGCCGGTGCCTGGCGACGCGATCGTCGGCTACATCACTCGCGGCAAGGGCGTCACCGTGCATCGCGCGGACTGCATCAACGCCGTCAACTCGCAGGACTCCGCGCGCGTCGTGCCTGTCGATTGGGAGTCCGACGCGACGCACCTGTACCCGGTCGCGATCAAGATCGAGGCGTGGGACCGACAGGGTCTCATGCGCGACATTGCGACGGTGGTCGCGGAGAATCGGGTGAACATGTCGGCTCTCGAGGTGCACGTCTACGACGACAAGACCGCGGTCGTATCGGCGACGGTGGAGATCGATTCCCTCGCGCAGCTGTCGCGGTTGATGGAGAAGCTCGAAGGCGTGAAAGACGTGCACACTGTCGCCCGCGAAGCCTCGTGAAGCGAGGCACGCGCAAGGTCCATCTCGCGACGTCCGCCCGCTCGGCCTGGGATGCCCTGGTCACCTCTGAACGCCACCGCTGGTACTACCGGTTGAAGCCGGAAGGCGAGTTCGTGGCGGGCGGCCGGATCCAGTGGCTGGACGCGGGCGGCGCGCCGGCGGAGGAGTCGGAGGTCGTCGAGGTGACACCGCCGAAGAAGCTCGTTCTGCGAACGCGCTTCGTTTTCGCGCCGGCGTTCGCGAGCCAGCCTCCACATTTGCTGACGTGGCAGGTCGCCCGATCCGGAAAGGGTGCGCAGGTGACGATGTCGTGGGAGGCTTCCGACGTCGTCGCGGGCTTGTTCGAGTCGGAGGCGGACAACATCATGCAGGCCCTCCGGCTGGAGCACGATCCGGCGGCGCAGGCCGAGCTCGCGCGGCTGCCGGAGATCGGCCGGATCGAAGTCATGGACGTCACGCCCGAGCGGGTGGAGGACTACCAGGCCTTTTTCGACCACGAGGCGTTTCGGGACTATCCGCAGTGGCAGTCGTGCTACTGCATGGAGACCCACCGTACGCAGACCGACGAGGAGTGGGCCGGGCGGACGGCCGCGGACAACCGCCGCGACATGACCAGCGGTATCGAGGAAGGGAAAGTGAGCGCGCTGCTCGCCTACGTAGATGGCAAGCCAGTCGGCTGGTGCAACTACGGCGAGACGCCGCGACTCAACGGGGTCATGCACCGGTTCGGGCTCAACGTGGCCGAGCAGCAGGGCGTGGGTTCGGTCGCATGTTTCGTCATCGCGGCCCCATTTCGAAAGCACGGGGTGGCGTCGGCGCTGCTGGACGCCGCCCTCGAGAGGCTCAAAGCCCGCGGCGTGCGTGTGGCCGAGGCCTACCCCACGCGGAGCTCCGATTCGCCGCAGGGCAACTACCGCGGGCCGCTGCAGATGTTCCTACGCGCGGGGTTCGAGCCGTACCGCGAGACAGGCCGCCACCTTATCGTCCGCAAGCAGCTGTGACGGTCCACGTAGAAGTCACCGCCGACCGACGATTCGGCACCAACTCGTACCTCGTCGAGGACACCGACACCCATGACGCGGTCGTGATCGATTCCAACCTCGAGCCGGACCTGGTCATCGAAACGGCTCGCCGGCGCGAGGCCAAGGTGCGAGCGATCCTGCTCACGCACACAGACCTGGACCACATCGCCGGTCTTCACGAGCTGCGGCAGGCGTTCGGCGACGTGCCGATCGCGGTGCACGCGAGCGAGCGGGAGGTGATCGCCGAAGGCAAGCCCCTGCGTCGCGAGTTCGGCCCGATCGCGACCCGGCTCGACAACCTCGCCGACCTGGACGGCAGATACACGGCCGGCTCGCTCGAGTTCGAGGTGCTGCACACGCCCGGGCACAGCCCGGGCGGGGTGAGCTTGAAGATCGACGGCCTGGTGTTCACCGGGGACGCGCTGTTCGCGGGCTCGGTCGGCCGTTCGGACTTCGCGAACTCGAACGGAGCCGCGCTCATCACCGGGATCCGGGAAAGGCTTCTCGCGCTGCCGGACGACACCATCGTCTACAGCGGCCACGGTCCCGCCAGCACGATCGGTCGCGAGCGGAAGACGAACCCCTTCCTTACCTGATCGCAATTGCGCGATAGTCCGGACTATCAACGGATCCGGTCGGCGCGAATGCGGCGTTAGTCCGGACTATCGCGGATCAGTGGCCGATCGTCAGGACCACCAGCAGCGCCGGCCCCAGCAGGATCAGCCACAGGGTCGGGAAGACGCAGCCGACGGTGGGCAGGAGGATCTTGAGCGACGCCCGCGCCGCCTCGGTGCGGATCTTCAGCCGTCGTTTGACGCGCATCTGTGCGGCGTGGGCGGAGATGGTGCGAGCGATCGGCACGCCGGTCTTCTCCGCGTAGAGGATGCCGCGCACCAGAGACGTGAAGTCATCGATGCCGGTGGCCCGCGCCATGTCTTCGAGCGCCTCGGGCCGGGGCCTGCCCAGCTGAATCTCGCGCAGGGCGCGCGCGACCAGCAGAGTCAGCGAGTCGTCCTGGTGGCGGACCAGCTGCTCGAGTGCGCGGTCGAGGCCGAGCCCGGCCTCCATGCTGATCGCCACGACGTCGAGAGCGTTGGGCAGGGACGCCTCGAGCTCCTGCCGGCGCTCGCGGACCAGCTGGTCGAGCCACAGCACGGGCAGCCAGAAGCCGGCCGCCACGCCGACGACGAGCGCGACTCCGATGGCGAAGGGCGTGCCGACGAAGATTCCAATCGCGGTGCCCACGGCGCCCAGAGCTGCCGCCGCGGCGATGCGCAGAGTCTGCACGCCGGCGGGATCGAGGTTGAAGGGGTTGCCCACGAAGTCCAGCTGCCGCCGGAAGTTCGCGGCCTGTGCCTCTGGCGTCAGCCGCATGGCCTGGCGTTCGAGCCAGCGACGGAGAGGCCCGAAGAGTCGCTCGCGCAAGGGCCTCTCTAGCTGGAGCGCGACGGCGCTCTGTCCGAGACCCACCTCCTGTCGCGCGAGGCGCTCACGGGCGAGCGCGGCGGCGTCGAGGGAGCGCGAGGCGATGACACCCATGGTCAGCAAGTAGGCGCCGACAGCGGCGGCGATGCCGACGACTATGGCGATGCCGTTCATGAGATCGCCGTCAACCGGCGGATGATGACGTTGCCGACGAACAGCAGCAGCGCCGCGACCGCGAGCATGAACCAGCCGATCGGATTGACCAGCATCGGCCGGAAGTAGTCGCGGACGATGAAGTAGAGAAGGAGGGCGGCGACGATCGGCAGCAGCGTGATGACCAGCGCGGTCGCTCGCGACTGCGCCGTCGCTGCATTGATCTCCGCACGCATCTCTTCGCGTTGGCGCATCGTGTCCGCGAGCGTGACGAGGATCGCGGGCAGGTCGCCGCCGACCGAGCGCTGGATCGTGATCACCATGACCATCAGTCGCAGGTCATTGCTGCCGATGCGCCGCACCATGTTGTTGAGCGCGCTCTCGACAGATGCGCCAAGTTCGATCTCGCGTCGCGCCAGCGCAAACTCGTCAGAAACCGGGGGCGAGCCGTTGTCCACCACGGACGTGAGCGATTGCGCGACCGACTGGCCCGCCTTCATCGAGTTGGCGATGAGCTCCATGGCGCGTGGCAGCTGCGCGTCGAACAGCTGCAGCCTGTGTCCGCGGCGGTTGCGGAGGTAGAAGGCGGGGATGAGATAACCGATTGCCGCCAGGATCAGGACCTCCGGGCTGATGCCAAAACGCAGGAGTCCGATGACCGCGAACAGCAGCGCGGCCCCCAGCTGGATGATGCGGAACTCATAAGGTCGCAGCTCGATGTCCGCGCTTACCAGGTCGCGCTGCAGCCGGCTCGATTGCTGCTCGGAGGCAATCCACGCCGGCGTGCCGGTGGGCTCGAAACGCCGGCGAAGCTGTTCGCGAACGTCTGCCAGCGTCCGGTAGGACACGCGCACCGATTGCTCCGGCCCCGGCGCCTGCTGCGATCGCACCAGGCCGAACACCACGAGCCCGACTCCAATCGCCGCCGCGACCGGGACGAAGATGACTACGGTGCCCATGTCAGGCGACGGCTACAGCGTGGTGAACTGCCAGCGCTTGTCGACATCACGCGGTCCGACCCCGCCCGCGGCTTTGACGCTTGGGCAGGAGCTGTCCGCGGCTGTGGGGACAGTGCCGTAGTCCTTGTAGGACTCGAGCTCGTACTTCATGGTCGCGTTGTTGAGGAGCCAGAAGAGATATTCGGAATCGCACGCGGTCATCAGCACGGTCAGGCTGCTCGTCACCGAGCCGGCGGGAGCGCCGGACGCGGCGCCGCCGGAGGACGGCCCGACGCGCAGCACGTCCACATCACGAAAAACGGTCCGGACCACGTTTGTGCCTGGGCTCTGGCCGAAGGTAGACGTGTTGATTGTCGCCAGCATCGTGATGCGGTCGCCCACCTGGACGTAGCCACCGACGCCGACCTGCTCGCTGGTCGGTATGGTGACCGCGATCCATCCTTCGGGGATGGGCAGGTAGGCGATGTCGCTGGAGCTCAGCAGGTCGCTGGACGATGCGATCAGGTTGGCGGTGATCGCGCCGTTGGCCGGGATGTCCACCCGCGCGCCCTTGCCGGTCACATCCTTCAGGTTGGTGAAAGATGCCGGAGGTGCCGGATTGATAGCCAGCATCGTGAGGTCGGAGGCCTGGATGAGCGTGCGCGCCTTGATGTCGTGGCTTGCGACCACGACGCGCGTTCCGCTCGTCGTGCCCTGCAGATAGGGGAAGCTTGCGATGGCTGCGGCGGTGGCAAACGCGACGAGCGCAAGCACCGCGCCGATGACGATGTAGAGGCGCCCGCCGCGTCTCCTTGACAGCGCGCCGGTGGCTATGGACATTTGGTCGCGCGCAAGCTTTTCAAAAAGGACGCCTTAAAGCAACTCATTCGACAAGAACGGCCTCCACCAGGGCCGTGCTGATCCCGTAGTCGCTGCCGACCGCGAGGCCGGCGCCGGCCCCTGCCGAGACGCTCAGAGTGGTGCAAAGGATCGTCCCGTCGAGCGTGCTGGTGCCGTTGACAGTGTCTGTGCAGGTGCCGGGCCAGAAGACAGACCCCAGCAGCCAGTGCTTGGCGCCGGCACCCTTGATGGCGATCTGGCCGGTGACCGAGGACGGCGCCCAGATCAACAGGTTCCAGCAGGCGCGGTCCCCGACCGGACACCAGGCCGAGCCGGGGCAGCTCGCGTTGCCGGCGGGAGCCAGCGAGCACGGCGACGAAAAGTAAGTGAAAGTCCCGTCCGCGGGCGCGCTCGAGCCGAATTGGCACGTGACCAGGGCGCAGCCGGCTCCGCCGCCGGCGGCGCAGGTCCCGGTGGAGAAGCCGGCGCCGTTGACGAACTCCAGCGTCACGTCGCGGGCGAGCAGGGTGGTCCCCGCCAGGCAGATTCCACCCCCACCCGGGAATCCCGACCCGTTGAAGTAATAGAAGCCCGGATCGAGGACCGCTCCGGCCACGGCCCCACCGGCGCCGGACGGCTTGAAGGCCGCGATCACACCTGCCCAGGTCGAGTCGTTCGTGTAGCTCGGGGTTTCGCTCGCCCGGGCGCCGGCGGGGAGCCCCGTGCGGTAGTCGGAGGCGTAGCCGTTGGCCGCGTCGTTGACAAGGCCAGTCCAACCCGCCCCGGCGGTGTAAACGTTGCCCGGTCCGCCTGTCGCAAAGCCGAACTCGGTGATGACGAGCTCGTTGGCCTGGCTGAGGTTCGCCGCCGTCGACACGGTCGGGGTCTTGGTGGGGATGGAGATGGTGACGCTGCCGCTCGTGTCCAGCGGCGCGGCGGCAAGGACGCCGTTCCACTCGGTCATCTGCGCCTCCGCGTTGATGGACGCGGGGCTGACCCCGAAATCAGCGTTCAGGATGCCGCCTGGGTTGTTGGGGTAGTACCAGATGTCGACGTGCACGGTGCCGGCGAGGAAAGCGCCCGCTCCTACCTCCTTCCAGTTAGCGTTGGGCGGCGAGAACGCCTTCTGCGCCCCGTTCAGCTCCGACCAGATGGTCACGACCAGGAGCGTCCCCGCGGTGCTTGCGACCGGCAGAGCCGGGATCACGTCCTTCCTCGCCGGCCCGAACTTGCGACCGATCTGCCTGTTGGTGATGCTGCCGCCGCCCGCGGGAAGGAGGCTAGGGTTCAGATAGCCGTAGCAGCTCGGCTTCAAGTGGTAGTAGTTGCTGCCGTCCTTGGTGGGTGCGGGCGTGCCCGCTTCCGCCGTGCCAATCGTCGCGCCACCCACCACCAGGTTTCCGTAGACCGCGGCTGGGTTGCACGGAGTCGAACCGGGCAGGGTGGCGAGAGCGGAGGGATCGGAATTTGGCTCGGGCGGCAGATTTGTCGACAAGGGGACAACCGGGAGCGCGCCCGTGCCGGCCGCACAAGGGTTGGGATTGATGGTCGAGTTTCCGGCTGTCAGATACGCGCTCGTGCCGCTGGTGCCGCATGTCATCGCTGTGTGGCCCGTCAGCTCGTATCCGTCGGCGCACACGGCATTCCTCGAACCGGCGTTGGCGCCCGCGACGCAGGCTCCGCCGCCTCCAACCCAGGTCTGACCGCCGGCGTAAACCGACGCGTTGCCGAGGTCGGAATATGTTGTCGACGCGACGTCCAGGCGCTGATGCGCATAGACCGCGCAGCCGCCGCTCAACGAGATTGCGTTGGACGTGACGACGCTCCCCGCGACGTTGAACTGTCCGCCAGTGCAGCTCAGCGTGTTCGCACTCACCGCGGCGGTAGAGCCGTTTAGCTGCATCGCGACCGCGCGCCGCGTCACGTTGGTGTTCGAAGCGCCCAGGTAGCCGCCAAACGAGATCGGCAGCGCCTCGGTGAGGATGACCTCGACCTGCTGCTGATGCGAGCGATAGGGGTAATGGATGGTCTCGGTCACGCCGGTGGAGAAGGTGTCAGTACCCGTGTAGCCGGCGGCGCACGAGGCTCCGGAGATGCTGAGGACGCCGGTGCGTGTCCGCTGCGTGGCGATGAAGTTGTCCGCCTCGGTTATGACAGTGCCGGCCGACGCCCCCGAACAGCTCACACCGATCTTCATCGCCGCGTCGAGGCCTGCCTGGTCGGCGATCTGCTGCAGCTGGTTGCGCTGCCACTCGACCGACCCTGCGAGCAGGATCAATGCGGCCGATCCGATGAGCGCTAGCATCCAGACCGCGACGATCACCAGGACCTGGCCCGACTGCTTCCCGGGATGCGCCATCAGTATTCCAGGCGTTCCACCGACTGCGAGTCGAAGGTGATGGCGGCGGGTATCCCGAGCAGCGTGTTGAGCACGGGCTTCCATTGGAGCTTGAGGTCGACCACCACGAGCTGATGACCCGAGGTGCGCACCGCAGCGCCACTCGTTCCGGCACACGTCGGACAGCTCCAGCGCGGATTCGGGTTGCCGCCCCTCGAATCGAGCTCATAGATGAACACGTAGACCGTGCTCGCCTTGATCGCCCCGGTCAGCGCGATGGTTCCCGGCTGCGTGGTGCTTCCGCCGCTGTACGTGCCGTAGGACGGCGGGCTGCTGATCGTCGTCGAATCCTGGTAGACGACCGACATGCCCAGGGGATCGAGCTGGTGCGGACCGCTGGTGAGCGGCTTCAGAGAGCAGGGCGTCGCCAGGGTGGTGCAGGTCGGTGGGAGCGTGTTCGAGCCGCTGTAGTAGCTCAGCACCGCCTGCCGGGCCGTGTCGCGTGACGCCCCCTGGAGCATCGTGTAGATGAGCAGGCCGCGGCCAAGGTCAACGGTCGCGCCGATGAGCAGGAAGACGACCGGCGCGATGAGCGCAAACTCGAGCAGGGCCTGACCGAGCTGGTAGCGCCTCACCACGACGTCTTGGCGTGGCTCGACCCTGAGATCGTGATCCCACCCCCGAGGATGTTCAGGTCACTGAAGCCGTAGTAGACCGAGACGTAGACGTCGGAGTTGTAGAGCCTGGTTATCGAACCAGCGCAGTTGGCGCTGGACCCGCAGTAGACGGCAACCACGGCCTGTCCGGGGGCGGGCTTCGTGTAGTCGGCGCCGGCGACAAACGGCGGCGCGTGTCCGACCACAGTCGGGCACGAGACGGTCGATGTCACCGCCGCCAGGTCGGCGTTGACGAGGTTGCACATGTTGGCGAGGCCGGGGCCGTTGGTGGTCGGCGTCTTGCCGGCGACGTAGCGCGCGGCGTCCCGGGCGGCGTCAGAGGTTTCCATGGCGAATGCGTAGCCGCGGCCGAGCTCCAGCACTCCGGCGACGAGCACCATGAGCACAGGGAGCGTGATGGCCAGCTCGACCAGGGCCTGGCCTCTGCTTCGTCTACTGCTGCCCATCGAGCTTGAGGCTGGCAAGGATGGTCTTCGCGATGTCCGCGCTTCCGCGCGCGACGCTCGATGAAGGGTCGTGCTGCATGACCAGGCCGCCGGCGAGGGTCGCATCCTCTGGGCGCGAATCGTCGAAGCCGACGACCACGGACATCTTTCGACCGAGGATCGATTCGACGGCGGCGCGGTCGAGTGGCGGATGCGGTGAGCGCTGGTTGAGGACGAGCTCTATCCGGTTGTCGGGCACGTTCATGATGTCGCGAAAGATCGCCAGGGCCCTACGGGCGTCGGTCATGGCGGCGATCTCCGGCGGGACGACGACGACCAAGCACTCGGCGCGTTCGATCGCCGCCAGCGAGGCCTCGGAAAGGGACGTCCCGACGTCGACCACCACGAGCTTGTGCCAGCGAGTCACAGAGTCAAGAACGCGTCCGGTGAGCTCCCCGGTCAGTGTGTCGACCTCTTCCGGCCGCAGCGTGGCCGGAAGGACGCCAAGACCCGAGCGATGGTTGACGATGTTGCCCCGGATCGCGGCCTCGAAGTCTGCCGCGGCGGCCTTCGACCCACTGGCGATCGAGCCGGTTGCGATGAGGTCCGCAAACAGCACGACATGGCCGAAGGGCGCCGCCAGGTCGATGAGCAGGACCTGGCGCGGGAAGGTTCTCGCCAACGCCGCTGCGGTGTTGATCGCCAGCGTCGTCGTGCCGGCGCCGCCCTTGGCCGAGAAAAAGGCCACGATGGGTGCGCCGATCTTGGATGCCCTCTGCGCCTCGGCTGCTGCGGCGGCGGCAAGCTCCTGCTCCCAGAGCTTGTCGAGCGTCACGGCGACGTTCTCGACGTTCGGGCCGAGGCCCTCGAGCAGACCGTCGCGATCGAGGGTCAGGAGGGTCGTTTCGGTCAGGCCGTAAAGGTTGGTCACGTAGCGGTCGCCGGCGCGGGCGGCGGGGAGGATTACCAGGTCGCCGGCGACCGGCCGCCGCGTCAGCAGAACCTTGCCGCTTCCGTCCGATATCGATACCTCGACCTGGCCCGATTCGAGAAAGACGACCACATCGCCGCCCTCGCCGCCGAGGCGGAGAGTGTCGCGGGTTCGGAGGCTCACGGAGCGGAGGCGGCGCGCCACCGCCCGTAGGACCCCGTCGTTCAACTCAGAGAAGACGGCCGACATCTCCAGGATGCGTATCCGCCGTTGAAGTGCGGACGGCGCCTGGTCTTGGGCGGCTCCGCTGCCTTCTGCGGCCACCTGGCGTGTCTCTTCCTCCCGCGCCCGATGTAAGGTTTCGCGAACCTCAGGGGCGGTCAAAACGCCGATACTGTAGCGACCCTTCCCCAAAATGGACCCTTCGCTTCGCAGCAACGGCTCAAATACCCGGCCGGCATTGCCCACCCGGCCCCCCGCGCCTCGGTCCCGCGTGGCGGGCAAGGTTGACCGAGTGCTTAACACCGCGCTTGGCGGCGACAAGGCGGTGGTGCTCAACGTCACCGCCCCCGAGCTCCTCGCCGACCCGGAGGGGGTCGCTCGCGCCGTGTCCGCAGTCCTGGCCCGCCCCGGGTCAGGCGTGACAGCACACTGGATGGTCCACGAGGTCTTCCGGCGCTCGAACCTGGAGGACGACCTCCTCGACACCCTGGCCGGCCCCGACCCGGCCAAGAGGGCCGCTGCGGCTCGGATCTGCGGGGCGGCCCGGCTCACCGAGTCGGCGATGTGGATCGCAGACCTGGTCCACGACCCGATCCCCTCGGTTCGCGAGGCGGCGGTCCGCTCCCTGGCCCACCTCGGCGGCCGGCGGGCGGTGGACGGGCTGATGGCCTCGGCCGACGCCATCCCACTTCACCGGCTGGCCATCGCCCTGTCGAAGGCGGCCTCTGACGTGGACATCGAGGCACTGATGCGAAAGCCCGCCAACGAGCGGGCCGCAGTCGCGACGGTCCTGGCTTGCGGCCTGAGGCGGGACGTCCTGCGCGTCTCCCCGTTGCTGGGCATCGCGTTCGACCGGCGCTGGCCGAAGCAGGTGCGGTTCGCAGCCTGCCGGGCGCTCGCCATGATCGGCGACCGCTCGGCCGCCGACGGCCTTCACCGCCTGGCGGAGAGCGACCCCGAGCCCGACATCCAGAAGGCGGCTCGGCGCTCTCACCGGCGCGTGCTCAAGCGCGCCGTGTCGAGCCGCAGGTGAAGCTCTCCGAGCGTTTCGATCGCCGCTACCAGCAGGCGCCCACGCCCGCGCAGCAGGCGCCTGCACCGGCCGAGCCCGCGGTCGCGACTCCGACTCCGCCGGACGGAACGCCGAGCACCTCACCGCCTGAGCGTCGCGACGCCGTCCGCGATCCGATCACGACCGAGCTCCCCGCGGTCGACGGCCAGCACCGCGTCGTCGACGCGCCGGCAACCCTCAGTCCCGCGTTGGCGGCGGCCAAGGCCGAGATACACGCGGACCTGCTACGCCGCCACGCGGCCGCGATCGACATCACGAATCGCGCCGGCATCCGGCGCCTTCTCCTGCAGCTGACCGAGGAACACTTCCGGAGCAAACCGCCCGCGGCGCTCGTCACCGCGGCCGATAAAGAGCGGCTCGTCGACATCCTGTTCGACGAGGTGATCGGCCTTGGCCCGCTCGAAGCGCCGCTGCGGGACCCCGACATCACAGAGATCATGGTCAACCGCCCAGAGCAGATCTTCGTCGAGCGTCGCGGACGCATCGAGCTGACCAACCTCGCCTTCGAGGATGAGGGCAGCCTGCGCCGCGTCATCGACCGCATCGTGTCCACGATAGGCCGGCGCGTCGACGAGTCCGAGCCGATGTGCGACGCACGCCTGAAAGATGGATCCCGCGTCAACGTCGTAATCCCGCCGGTGGCCATCTACGGCCCGTGCCTCACGATCCGCAAGTTCGGTCGCGAGGTTCTGACACCCGAGCGCATCGTCACGAGCGGCGGGTCGAGCGAGGCGGTCCTCGAGTATCTGCAGGCCGCGGTGCAGACGCGGCTCAACATCATCGTGTCGGGTGGCACCGGCTCCGGCAAGACGACGCTGCTCAACGTGCTGTCGGGCTTCATCCCGCCCAACGAGCGCATCGTCACATGCGAGGACGCGGCGGAGCTGCGCCTGCGACAGGTGCACGTGATCAGCCTCGAATCGAAACCCGCGAACGTCGAGGGACGCGGCCAGATCACCATCCGCGATCTCGTGCGCAACGCGCTGCGTATGCGCCCGGACCGGATCATCGTCGGCGAGGTGCGAGGCGGTGAAGCGTTGGACATGCTCCAGGCGATGAACACCGGTCACGATGGCTCGATGAGCACGGTGCACGCGAACAACGCGCGTGACGCGATCAGCCGCCTGGAAACGCTCGTCCTCCTGGCGGGAACGGAGCTTCCGTCGCGGGCGATCAGAGGGCAGATCGCATCCGCCATCAACATCGTCGTCCAGACCGAGAGGCTCCGCGGCGGATCGCGCAAGATCGTGAGCGTCGCCGAGGTTCAAGGCATTGCGGAGGGCGAGATAGCGATGCGGGAGGTCTTCACGTTTCGTCAGATGGCCGTCACCCCTGACGGTCGGGCGGTGGGCTATCACACGGCGACAGGGGAGAGGTCGACGTACCAAGCGCATTTCCAGAGCAACGGGGTCGAGCTTCCCGCGGCGATGTTCGAGCCGTCGACTCAGCCGGCGCTGGAGCAGCTGTACTGATGGACGACATGACCAGGCTCGGCCCGTCGCCGCCACCTGAGCAAACCAACGGCCACCGCCGGCTCATCGAGGTCGATGCGGCGCTGCTCGCGGACGTCGGTCACCAGCTGCGCAATCAGCTCAATGCCGTCGTCGGCGCGGCGGGACTGCTGTCCACCGGTGCGGAGACGAGCGAAGAGCGCGAGCTTGCGGCGATCGTCGAGACCGGGGCCGAGCAGGTGTCGCGGATCATCGACGAGTTTCTCGACTTCGCCACGTTGGAGGGTGGCGACTTCGAGCTTGCGCTGCACCCGTTCGACGTGCGCGGAGCGGTCGAGAGCTGCCTTGCTCTCGTCTCGGAATCGGCGGGGTCCAAAGGACTCGACGTCTCTTTCAACGCCATGCCGGACGTTCCCAACGTGGTCATCGGCGACTCGCGACGACTCGAGCAGGTGCTCGTGACTCTGATGCACGGCGCGGTGGACCGCACCTATCGCGGCGGAGTCGGCATAGAGCTGTCCTCAGAGGACCGCGGCGGGCTCGTCGCGCTGCACTTCCGCATTCGCGACACGGGTCGCGGCGTTCCGGCGCGCATCCTTCGCGGCGGTCTCGACGGCGTGACCGGCCCGTACGACAGGCTCGAGCCGGGGGACAGGCTGGCGGTCCTTAGCCTCCACACCACCAAGCATCTGATCGAGCTGATGGACGGCGAGCTGCGCGTGGAGCAGGGTGGTGTGGAGGCCGGCCCAGACGCCGGTACCACGTTTGATTTCACGGTTCTCGCCGAGGCGCTGCCCGGTGGCGTCGCCACGACGCAGCTGACGCTGGAGTCGATGCGAGTGCTCGTGGTCGCGGTCGAGGCGACGGAGAAGAGACTCCTCGCGCTGCAGGTCGAGCAGTGGGGCGCGACGGTGACGCAAGTCCTTCCGGAGGACGCTCTGCCAGCCCTCCAGGTCGGTCGACCATTTGACATCGCGCTCGTCGAGCATCGGCCGCCGGAGATCGACGGCCTCGAGATCTCTCAGCAGCTCCGCGCCATGCGCCGCGCGGACCAGATGCCGATAGTGCTCATCTCTTCGTTCCCGCCGGGCCCGTCGGAGACGGAGGCGGCCGACAGTGGCGTGATCCAGGCCACGCTGACCAAGCCGGTCCCGGCACGAACCCTTCACGACGTGATGGTCCAGGTCGGCGGTCGCGGCGCCCAGCCGCGCGAGTCGAAGGCCGTCGAGCCCGGAACGCTGCGTGTGCTGATCGCCGACGACAACTCGTTGAACCAGAACCTGCTGAAGCGCCTCGTCGGCAAGCTCGGCCACTCGGTCGACGTTGTCTCCACCGGCCGCGAAGCGGTCGCTGCCGTGGCGCAGCAGCCGTACGACGCCGTGCTGATGGACGTCCTGATGCCCGAGATGGATGGGCTCGCCGCCGCCGAGGCGATCTGCCGGCGCTGGCCGCGCGGCAATCGTCCGCGCCTGATCGCCTTGACCGCCATGGCCGGACCCGGCGACCAGGAACGCTGCCTGCGCGCGGGCTTCGACGACTACATGAGCAAGCCCATCCGGCTGGAGGTGCTCACGGAGTCCCTGAAGGCAGCCGAGGGATACCGAACGAACCGGGAGCGGAACGGGCTCTAGCTGCGGAGCCGGTTGTCCAGGCGGTCCTCGTGCGTCGCGCGGCGGCCGGCGCGGGCCTCGAGGTAGACGACGACGATCACGATCATCCCGCCGAGCACCATCAACCCCCCGAGCGCCTCGGCGTTCACGCCGGTCGGCTGGGTGATGATCTGCACCATCGCCGCGCCGAACACGAGGATGTAGCTCAGCCCAAGCAGGCGAACGCGTGGGGCCACCGCCGCGGCTTCTCCACCGCGCCAGGGTCGCTTGCCGATGATCAGCAGATACCCGCCCATCAGGAGGGCGAACCCGGCGAGAACCAGGGATGTCAGCTGGACGTACGCCGTTGCCACCGGCGCGAGAGTTTAACCGCGCAACGGGCGATTCTTACAATCTGTCACTCAATGCCCCGCTCCGAACCGATCAAGGCCGTCCGCGGAGTCCGGGACCTCTTGCCCGGCGAATTGCCGGTCTGGCGCGCCACCGAGCAGGCCGCCCGTGAGGTCGCGCACAGGTTCGGTTACGAGGAGATCGTCACGCCGGTCCTGGAACACGCTGAGCTCATCGAACGTGTCGGTGAGGACACGGACGCGGTGGCCAAGGAGCTCTACCGTTTCGACGACCGCGGCGGTCGCAACCTGGCGCTCCGGCCCGAAGCGACCGCCGGCGTGGTGCGCGCCTACTTCGAAGGCGCCCTCAACCAGCTTCCTCAGCCCTCGCGTCTTTATTTGATCGGGCCGATGTTTCGCTACGACCGCCCCCAGAAGGGGCGCTACCGGCAGTTCTATCAATTCAACGTGGAGGCCATCGGCAGCGCGGCGCCGGGCGTGGACGCCGAGGTCATCGAGCTCGCGGCCGCCTGGCTGGGCGAGGTCGGTATCTCGGACCTCCGAGTCGAGGTCAACAGCATCGGCGACGCGAAGTGCCGGCCGGCTTACCTCGAGCGTTTGAAGGAGTACTACCGGCCACTGAAGTCTCAGCTCGGCGGCGACTCGCAGCTGCGCCTGGAGCGCAATCCGTTGCGCCTGCTCGACTCCAAGATCCCTCACGAGCAGCCCTTCAAGGCTGGGGCGCCGAAGATCACCGACCACCTGTGCCCGGAGTGCGCGGCGCACTGGGCGGCGGTGCTACGCATGGTCGACGCGGCCGGCATCGAGTACCAGCTCAACCCCTACCTGGTCAGGGGGCTCGACTACTACACGCGCACCGTGTTCGAGCTGTATCCCGGCGGAGCGGCCGGTCAGCAGGACGCGCTGGGCGGTGGCGGGCGCTACGACGGTCTCGCCGAGGTCGAGGGCTGGCCGCCCACGCCGGCAGTTGGATTCGCGAGCGGGCTGGACCGCGTGACCGAGCTCGTCGACGTCAACTCAGTCCCAGCGCTGCCGCCTGCGGATGTCGTGGTCCTTCCCGACGGCGACCTGCAGGTCGAGGCTGCGGAGGTCGCGCGCATCTGCCGCGCGGTCCGTTCCGTGGCCGTCGACTATGAGCCCAAGAGTCTGCGCGCCAAGATGCGCTCTGCAAACAGGCGGGGCGCGCGCTGGGTCGTGCTCTTCGACGTGGACCAGGCCGCGAAGCGCGTCGCCAACCTGCGCGACATGACGAGCGGTTCGCAGGAAGAGCTGGAGTGGGTCGAGCTGCCCACGCGAATCGCATGAGCGGATTCACCGCGCCGCACTGCGGATCTCTCCGATCGTCGGACGAAGGCAAGGCGGTCGACCTGTACGGATGGGTTGCGCGGCGCCGCGACCACGGTGGAGTCGCGTTCATCGATCTGCGTGATCGGTGGGGTGCGGTCCAGGTCGTCCTGAAGTTCGACACGATGCCGGAGCTGCATCTCGAAGATGTCGTTCACGTGCACGGCGTCGTCGCGCGGCGGCCGGCCGGTTCGGAGAATCCGCGGATTGCCACCGGCGACGTCGAGGTCCGTGCCGATGATTTCGAGGTCCTGACCCGGTCCGACCCGACGCCTTTTCCAATCGAGGATCCCGAGGAGCCGGACGAGAAGACGCGGCTCGAGTATCGCTACCTCGACCTTCGCCGTCCACCTATGACGCGGATGCTCGAGCTGCGCAACAAGGTCAACCGGATCATCCGCGACTACATGGAGTCGCGTGAGTTCATCGAGGTAGAGACTCCGATGCTCACGCGCAGCTCGCCGAGCGGCGCTCGTGACTTCCTCGTTCCCTCGCGACTGCACGCGGGAAATTTCTACGCACTCCCCCAAGCTCCGCAGATGCTGAAACAGCTGCTGATGGTCTCGGGTGTGCAGCGGTACTACCAGATCGCGCGCTGCTTCCGGGACGAGAACCTCCGCGCCGACAGGCAGCCGGAGTTCACGCAGCTCGACGTCGAGATGTCGTTCTGCGACGAGGAAGACGTATTCGCGCTCATCGAAGGACTGTTCACAGAGCTGTGGGAGAAGGTGCGCGGCATCAAGCTGGAGACCCCGTTCCCGCGTCTCGACATCAAGGAATCGTTCCTTCGCTATGGCACCGACAAACCCGACCTGCGCTATGAGCTCGAGATCGCGGACCTGGGTGAGGCGCTGGCCTCGACGCGTGCGGAGATATTTCGGAGGGTCCTCGCAAGCGGAGGAGTGGTCCGGGGTCTCGCCGTGCCGGGCGGAAAGGACCTGACCCGACGCGAGCTGGACGAGCTGGTCACCGTCGCGAAGGGCGCGGGCGGACAGGGCCTCGCGTGGGTGCCTGGCGGCGCGCTCGACAAATTCCTCGGCGACGACGAGATCGCGGCCATCAAGCGGTTGACCGGCGCGGGACCCGACGACGTCGTGCTCATCGCTGCCGACCGCCGCCGCAAAGCGGAAACAGTCATGGGCCTGATCCGGCGCGAGATCGCGCGCCGGCGCAACCTCATCCGCCAGGACGAGTTCAAGTTCCTCTGGATCAACCCGACCTACCTCTTCGAGGAGGACGACCAGGGGACCCTCACCTATGCGCATCATCCCTTCACGCGGCCTTTCGCCGAGGACATGGCGTTCGTGGAGGAGCGGCCTTACGACGTGCGGGCGCACGCGTACGACATCGTGTGCAACGGCTACGAGCTCGGTGGCGGAAGCCTGAGGATCTACGACGCCGCGATGCAGGAGCGTGTGTTTCAGCTGCTGGGCATGCCGCTGGAGACGATCCGCGAAAGATTCGGCACGCTTCTTCGCGCGTTTACTTACGGCGTGCCGCCGCACGGCGGGATCGCGCCGGGCATCGACCGCATCGTCATGATGCTCGGCGGCACCGACAACATCCGCGACGTGATCGCGTTCCCGAAGACGCAGCTGATGACCGACCTGATGCTCGGCGCGCCGTCGGAGGTCGACCAATCGCAGCTCGATGAGCTGCGCATCAAGGTCACAGAGAAGCCGTCGTAGGATTGACCGCGCTCCCGAAGGGTGGCGTGCAAGTGCGGCTTGCCCAACACTCGAGACATAGGGACCCCGGAGTCCGCAAGGCCGACCACACGCCCGGTTTGTCGGGACTTGGAAAGCCGAGGCAGGGGACCCACCTGAGCATGCTCAGGACAACCCACCACCGTCGCCCCGAGGGAGCCTTCTTGGTTCCGGATAGTCCGGACTATCCGGGGTTTTGCCGGGCCGAAATGCCTGATAACCCGGACGAAGCGGTCAGGGCGACCCCTTGAAGCTCATCCCCCCCGGCCTGATCGTCGCGATCCTCCTGGTCCTGATCGTCTCCCAGCTCTGCTACGCGTTCCTGCCCTACCGGCGTCGCGCATACCTGCCGATCCTTCTCATGACCGCCGTCGGGTTCGGCCTGGGCCAGCTCTGGGACTTTCTCGGACTGCCCTCGTGGCGCCTCGGCGAGGCCAACTTCCTTCCGGCGCTGATCTTCGCTCTGCTCCTCCAAACCCTCGCCAGGTTCGTCCCCCAGCCGAGACGCGAACCGCGGGAGGCCCGAACGGACGACTAGCAACCCCGCACTTACTATTGCGGGTGTGTTTGCCCGCAGGCACGTGGGGGTATTCAGTCGGTGAACGGCCAGAGCTTCATGTGGTTCGCGTTCGGGGTGGCCGCCCTGCTCGTGGCGCTCGCCCTCGCGGCTGTGTTGCTCAGGCTGCGCGGAACCCTGGGAGCGGTCAATGAGCTGCTCGAGACGACCAACGAAGAGATGAAAGAAACGCTGCCTGAAGTGCGACAGACGATCGAAAACGTCAACGACATCACGTCGGGCGTCAACGTCGGGCTGCGCACAGGCGGCCGCGGCCTGGCCGCGTTCGGGCGTGGGATCAACTCCGCCGTGCATGGCGTGAGGGTGGCGGGACAGAGCCTTGTTCGCTCGGTTAAAGGAGGTTAGTAGCGGTGGCTGACGAAAACGGCGGCGGTTTCGGCTGGTTCATCCTGGGCGGCCTCGTGGGTGTCGCGGTCGGCGCCTACATAGCGTCGGGTCCCGGTCGCGACCAGATCGACGGCCTGCGCAGCAAGACGATCGAGCTGAGCGGCAGCGAGCCGGTGCAGCGGGCGCGGCAGGCGGCACAGCGCGCTCGGGACATGGCCACGGATCCGAATCATCCGGTGGGCAAGGCGATCCAGGACGGTGTTGCCGCGGCCAAGCGCAAGCGCGAAGAGTTGGAAGCTGCGGCTTCGCGCCGCGTGCGGTCGGCAACGACGAACCTGGAGGAGTAGGCGGCCGGTCGATGGCAAAGCGCAACCTCGCAGAGCTGAAAATTCCGGCTACGCCGGCTTTCATCCCGGTCGCCAAGCGCGTCGCAACCACGCTCGGCGGTCAGCTTGGGCTGAGCCTCATGGACCTCGACGAGCTCGCGATCGCGCTCACCCAGGCATGCGACAGCGCGATCGCCGCGGCGGAGGACCTCGGCACGCCGGCCGACCTGAAGCTCACCTACTTCGCGACCAACCGCGCGCTCGTGGTCGACGTGGACCTCATGCCGACCGGGGGTGCGCTGCCGCTTCCCGCGGCCAAGCACGACACGACCGTCGACCCCGAGCTGCAGCGTCTCGCCTACGAGATGATCCGCTGCTTCGTCGATGACTTTCGACCGGTCATCGAGCCGCGCACAGGGCATGTGCGGTTCCGGATGGTCAAGCACCTGGCCGGCTGACCCGCGCTCGGCGACACATTCCCTATTAACTAATAGGCAGTGAGTAGTTCCGCGCGGCTTTCGCGCGAAGAGTTGCGGGCGCTGCACCGTCGCTACCGCGAGACGGCCGACGCGGCCGAGCGCGACCGCATCCGCGCGCGGCTCGTCGACAACTATCACGACTTCGTCTACTTTCTCGCGCGCAAGTTCGCCAACCGCGGCGAACCGCTCGAGGACATCGCCCAGGTCGGATATCTCGGCCTGATCAAAGCGATCGAGCGATTCGATCCAGACCTTGGCTACGAGTTCACGACCTTCGCGACGCTGACGGTCGCGGGAGAGATAAAGCGCTACTTCCGCGACAAAGGCACCGCGATCCGATTTCCGCGCCGCCTGCAAGAGCTGCACCAGTCGGTCGTGCGCGTCAACGAGCAGATGAAGAACGAGCTGGGTCGCGAGCCGACAGTGGCCGAGCTGGCGGACAGGCTTGGCGTAACGCCCGACGACGTGACCGAGGCGATGGAGATGGGGCCGGCTTACGTGCCGGTTTCGCTCGACCAGCCGGTGGCGACCACCGACGGGCAGGAGAGCCGCTCGGTCGCCGAGCAGATCGGCAGCGCGGATCCGGAGCTCGACCGCGTCGAGATGCGCGATGTTCTCGAACGTGCGATGGAGCACCTGACCCCGCGCGAACGCGCGATCATGGCCATGCGCTTCTACGAGCAGATGTCACAGTCCGAGATCGCCAAGCGCCTGGGAATCAGTCAGATGCACGTCTCGCGGCTGCAGCGCGCCGCACTCGAGCAGCTGCGCAAGTACGTGCCGCAAGAGAGCGCGGGATAAGGCGATGGCATTGCTCGAAGACGAGGCGCCGCGCGATCCATATGCCCTTTTCGACCGATGGTTTCGCGAGGCCGCCGAGGCCGGTGCGCCGCAGCCCGACGCGATGACCCTCGCCACGGCGGGCGAGGACGGCGTCTCCGCGCGCATGGTCCTCTTCAAGGGCCTGCACAACGGCACCTTCCTCTTCTATACGAACTACGACAGCCGCAAAGGCCGCGACATCGGGCACGACCGGCGCGTCGCGCTGGTCTTCTACTGGGCGCAGACCCGTCACCAGGTACGCGTCTACGGAATCGCGCACAAGCTGTCGCGTGAGGCTTCGATCGCTTACTTCCACAGCCGCCCGCGAGGGGCGCAGCTGTCGGCCGCCGCGTCGCCGCAAAGCCGCGTCGTCCGCTCGCGTGAGTGGCTCGAGAAGAAGGTGCTGGAGCTCGCGGCGGCCAATCCAGGCGATGTGCCGCTGCCGCGCGCGTGGGGCGGCTACTCGGTCAAGCCGCGGTGGATCGAGTTCTGGGAAAACCGGGACGACCGCCTGCACGACCGATTGCGCTACGTCGCCCGCGAGCGGAGCGGTTGGCGGCTCGAAAGGCTCGCCCCATAAACTTGCGTTTACCCCCGTGACCGGGAACGAGATCCGCCGACGCTTTCTAGAGCATTTCGAGAGACGGGAGCATCTGGTCCTGCCAAGCGCGCCGCTGGTGCCGCACGGCGACCCGAGCACGCT
>DATEHC010000018.1:0-47619 GCA_035279785.1 Candidatus Dormiibacterota bacterium | reverse complement strand
GGAGCCTGGATACAAACCCCAGCTGACCGGGCTGACGGGCGACGACATCTCCAGCGCGACGTCGTCGATCGATCAGACCGGGACGAGCTGGGTGGTCAACGTCAGCTTCACCTCGGCGGGAGCGACGAAGTTCGACAACCTTACTCGTGACAACGTCAACGCGTGCCCGGGCGACCCCAACACGGTCGCGACCGCCAACTGCCCGCAGCGCCACCTCACCATCTGGCTCGACCTGACCCAGCAGGACATCGACAACTGGGAAGACCCCTCGTACGTGGCCAAGGTCATGCAGCCGTACGACCCGCAGTGCCTGGCGACCCAGATCCAGGGCACGGTCTGCGGCAAGTTCCTGACCGACCCGATCACGCTGCAGGAGATCGCGGGCGGCCAGGCGACCATCTCGGGCTCGTTCACGCAGCAGAGCGCGCAGGACCTCGCGACCGGCATCAACTCCGGGTCGCTCCCAGTCGACCTGGTCGCCCTGGACGTGACCCAGGTCAGCGCCACGCTCGGATCTCAGTCGGTCAAGCTGAGCCTTGCGGCGGGCCTGCTCGGCCTCGTGATCGTCGTGGTCTTCATGATCATCTACTACCGCCTGCCCGGATTCCTCGCGAGTCTTGCGCTTCTCTTCTATGCGGGGGCGGTGCTCGCGTTGTTCAAGACGATCCCCGTCACGTTGACGCTGGCCGGCATCACCGGGTTCATCCTCTCGGTCGGTATGGCGGTCGACGCCAACGTCCTGATCTTCGAACGATTCAAGGAAGAGGTGCGAGCGGGCAGAACGATCACGGCCGCTGTGGACGCCGCCGTGCGGCGCGCGTGGCCGGCGATCCGCGATTCGAACACGTCGACGCTGATCACCTGCATCATCCTTGGCTTCGTCGGCCCATCCGCGATCAAGGGCTTCGCGGTCACGCTCGCGATCGGAGTTCTCGCGAGCCTTGTCTCATCGATCGTTGTGACTCACAACCTGCTGGCCATCGTGCTGGCCGGAAGCAGCTTCCGAAGAGCCGGTTTGCTCGGAGTCGATCGTGTCCGAACTACCTGACATTCAAACTGACCAACAGAGCGCCGAGGAAGTAGTCGCGGAACCGGTCGCGCCGGCGGCGAAGGCGTCGGAGCCCGAGCCGTTCGTTCCCGCCGCTCCGCCCAGGGTGCGCAAGTTCAACCTGATTGGGCGCCGCAACATCTTCTTCGCGATCTCTCTGCTGGTGATCATTCCCGGGATCGTGTCGATGTGGCACAACCACTTCCTCCTCGGGATCGACTTCCGTGGCGGCACCGAGATCACGGCGACTTTCGACAGCCATCCGAGCATCGCCCAGGTCACCGACGCCGTCAACAAAGAAGGTTCCGGCGGCTCGGTCATTCAGACCACCGGCGGGGGCTACATCCTTCGCTATCCGCCGCTGAATGCCGCACAGACCCACAACGTGCAGGCGGACCTTCAGAACCGCCTCGGGCACATGAACGTTTCACAGATCTTGTCGGTCGGCGGCACCATCGCCGGCGAGACGATCGAGCTGTCCGTGCTCGCGGTCATTCTGGCGGCTGTCGCGATCCTGCTGTTGCTCGCGATCCGTTTCCGCAACGTGCCCGGCGGATGGCGCGCTGGATTCCAGTTCGGCGGTTCGGCTCTCGCGGCCTTGCTGCACGACGTCTTCATCCTGACCGGCCTCTTCTCGATATTCGGCACGGTGTTCAAGTGGCAGGTCGGGGAGATCAACGCCTACTTCGTCACCGCGGTATTGACGGTCGTGGGCTTCTCCGTGCACGACACGATCGTGGTGTTCGACCGAATCCGCGAAAACCTCCGCGTGAGCCAACGGCTTTCTTTCGAACAGGTTGTGAACTTGAGCGTGATGCAGACAGCGGCGCGGTCGATCATCACAAGCTTCACCGTCGTGCTCGTCCTGGCCGCGATCTTCATCTCCGGCCAGCCGTCGCTGCAGGGCCTCGCGCTGGCGCTGCTGATCGGGATCGTGTCCGGCACCTACAGCTCGATCTTCAACGCCGCGCCGCTGCTCGTGGTCTGGCGGAGGCTGCAGCCGCTGCGCTGACCTCGGCGACGATATCCGCGAGCGCCGGCAGTCACGGCAAAATCAGAGGTTGGAAACCCGCGAGCGCCGGCACTCGTCGAAATCGTGCAGTCGCCGACAAGCCTGCGGATTTCGTAAGGTAAAGCCGCAAGACCTGACATGCCAACCTGGCCCATACCGTCGATCAAAGAGCTGCTCGAGCCCACCCTCAACCACATGGGCTACGAGCTCTACTCCATCGACCAGTCAGGTCAATCGGGACGGACGCTCCGCATCTCCATCGACCACAATGACCCGATCACGATCGAAGACTGCGAACGCGTGAGCAAGGTCGCGGGCCCGCTGCTCGATCACGCCAACCTGATCAGCGGTTCCTATGCCCTCGAGGTCTCCTCGCCGGGCGCGGAGCGTCCGCTCCGCAATCGAGCCGATTACACGCGTTTTAGCGGAAAGCGCGTCAACATCCGGTATCGGAGTGGCCAGTCCGAAGGCGTGGTCGAGGGTCAGCTCATCGCAGTCGATGACGCCGGCATCGCAGTGCAGGCGCCGGGCCTCAGGGGCCGCGCGCCGGTGATCACTCACATCGCATGGGAAGACGTTGTCGCGGGCAGGCTCGCGGTCGCCATCTGAGCCGTCGACGCAGACGCTCGCCGAAGCGCTGACAGCGCTTTGCGCCGAGGTGGGCATTCCTTTCGAGGAGATGCTCCACACCGTCGAGAGCGCGCTGGCCGCCGCATACATCCGCGCCTTCAATCCTCCGGGGCATGTGACCGTCCGGCTCGATACCAACACTGGCGCCCTCGACGTCCGCAGCCGCGTCATCAAGACCGATGGCACCATCATCGATCAGGAGCTGCCCTCCGAAGACTTCAAGCGCATGGCGGCGCAGACCGCAAAACACGCCGTGCTCCGTCACATCCACGACCTCGAACGGGACAAGGTGCTTCGCGACGTCGCCGAGCATCGGGGCGAGCTCGCGACCGGCGTTGTGGACCGCATCGAAGGCGGCGTCGTGTACGTCGATCTCGGCAAGGCCGAGGGCGTCATGCCGCCCGAAGAGCAGATCCCCGGCGAGCAGCTGCACCCGGGCAGGCCCGTCCTGGTCGTGATCCTCGATCCGCAGCAGAACCGCCGGCAGGCACAGGTGCGCGTTTCCCGCGCCAGCCGATCGTTCGTGCATCGCCTGCTCGAGGCCGAGGTGCCGGAGATCAAGGCCGGAACCGTGCAGGTGAGGGCGATCGCGCGCGAGCCCGGCCTACGCACCAAGATCGGGGTGTCCTCGAGCGAGCCCGGCCTCGATCCCGTCGGGGCATGCGTCGGTCCGAAGGGCGTCCGGCATCGTGCCCTCCTGAGCGAGCTCGCCAACGAGCACGTCGACATCGTCCCGTGGTCAGAAGACCCGGAGCAATTCGTCGCAGCGGCACTTGGCCCGGCCAAGGCTGAGAAGGTGACCATCGACCGCGTGACGCGGACAGCGACCGTGCTGGTGCCGCGGGCGCAGCTGTCGCTCGCCATCGGCAGGGACGGGCAGAACGCCCGCCTGGCCGCCAAGCTGACCGGCTTTCGGATCGACATCAAGCCCAGCGAAGGCGACGCCGAGCTTGCCCCCGGTTAGGACCTGCGTCGCCTGCCGTGAGGAGGCGGGGAAGGTCGAATTGCTCCGGTTCGTGCGCCGTCCTGACGGCTCCGTCGGGCTCGATCGGACCGGCAAAGAGGCCGGCCGCGGGGCCTATCTGCACGCTGCCGAGCCGTGCCTGGAGACCGCCCGCAAGCGCCGATCGCTAGACCGTGCGCTCGGCGTAGCGGTGACCCCTGGAGTTTGGCAACTCCTCTAGCCCGGCATAATCAGTAGTTCCGACATGAAGGCACACGAACTCGCGCGCGAACTTGGGATCAGCCAGAAGGAGCTGGTCAACTTCCTGCAGCAGCGCAGGCTGACCCGCAACGCCGCCGCGCCACTGGCTCCCGGCGCGATCGAGGCTGCCCGTTCGGCGTTCAAGCCAACGAACGTCCTCACCAAGATCGAGCCCAACGGCGACCGCAAGGTCGTCCTGCCCCCGAACCTGACGGTGAAAGACCTCGCGGAGAAGCTGGGCATAAGCCCGGTGGATGTCATCAAGAAGCTGATGGCGTCCCGCATCTTCGCCAACGTCAACCAGGTCATCGACTTCGCCACGGCGGAGATCGTGGCCGACGAGTTCGGCTACACGGTCGAGCCGGTGGCCAGCGAGGACGTCATCGCGACCGAGGCGGCGGAAGGCGACGGCGACGTGGTCACCACCTCGCGCGAGGAGCTCTTCTCGATCGCCAACGAAGACCCCACGAAGCTGAAGTCGAGGCCGCCGATCGTCACCGTCCTCGGCCACGTCGACCATGGCAAGACCTCGATCCTCGACGCGATCCGCCAGACCCACGTCGCTGCTGGCGAGGCCGGCGGCATCACCCAGCGCATCGGTGCGTACAAGATCGAAACCGCGGACGGGCACCCGGTCGTGTTCATCGACACGCCGGGCCACGAGGCGTTCACCGCGATGCGTGCTCGTGGCGCCCAGGTCACCGACGTCGTCGTGCTCGTGGTCGCGGCGGACGACGGCGTCATGCCCCAGACCATCGAAGCGATCCACCACGCGCGTGCGGCAAAGGTTCCGATCATCGTCGCGATCAACAAGATCGACAGGGACAACGCCAACCCGGACCGCGTCCACCAGCAGCTCGCCGAGCAGGGCATCGTGACCCGCCACTACGGCGGCGAGCACGAGTGCGTCCACCTCAGCGCGCGCACGGGCAAGGGCATCGACGACCTGCTGACCACGATCGTCCTCGCCACCGACATCCTCGAGCTCAAGGCGAATCCCGACCGCAACGCGATCGGCACGATCGTCGACGCCCACCTCGAGCGCGGTCGCGGACCGGTCGCCACCGTGCTGGTCCAGGCAGGCACGCTCAAGGTGGGCGACGACTTCGTCTGCGGCCACATCTACGGGCGCGTGCGCGCGCTCGCGGACGACCGCGGCCGCGCTGTCAACGAGGCACCGCCCGCGACGCCCGTCGTCGTGTCCGGCATGAGCGAGGTCCCGCAGGCCGGCGACATCTTCCAGGTCGTCGGCTCGGAAAAGGCGGCGCGCCAGATCGCGCTGACCAAGCTCACCGAGAAGCGAGCGCAGGAGGCGGCCCGCGACGTCGCGCCGCGCATCACCCTCGAGGACCTTGCGCGCCGGGCAAAGGAAGGCGAGGTCAAAGAGCTCAGCCTCGTCGTCAAGGCGGACGCGCAAGGCACGCTCGAAGCCCTACTCGCGGCTCTGCAGAAGATCGAGGACCCCGTCGTAGCGATCAAGGTCGTGGGCCAGGGCGTGGGCGCCGTCAGCGACGCCGACCTTCTGCTCGCCAGCGTTTCCAGCGCCATCATCGTGTGCTTCAACCTGAAGCCGACGCCTGGGCAGACGGCCGCCGCGGAGCGCGCGAAGGTCGAGGTCCGCTACTACGACGTCATCTACAAGCTGACGGAGGACGTCGAGCGCGCGGCCAAAGGCCTGCGCGAGCCGACGTACCGCCAGGTCCGCGAAGGTTCGGTCGAGGTCGTCACTCCGATCAAGATCCCGCGCACCGGCATCATCGCCGGGAGTCGCGTCACGGAGGGCAAGGTCAGCCGTGGTGGCTGGGTGAAGCTTTTCCGCAACCGGCAGATGATCCACGAAGGACGGATCAACTCGCTCAAACACTTCAAAGAGGATGTGCGCGAGATGCCGGCCGGGCAGGAGTGCGGCATCGGGCTCGAGGGCTGGGAAGATTTCCAGGCCGGGGACACGATGGAGACGTACCGACTCGAGCGGGAAGAAATCTAAGCGAGCTTGAGCTCGTCAAAGGCGGTGGTCAGCATGACCAGCTACCGCGCGGATCAGGTCGGGGAGCAGGTGCGCGAAGAGATCATGTCGATCATTCGGCGGGATCTCAAGGACCCACGAATCGGGTTCGTGAGCATCACCGCGGTCCGGATGTCGCCCGACCTGCGTCAGGCGCGCGTGCGCGTGAGCGTGCTCGGCAAGCCTGAGGAGCAGAAGGCGTCCATACGGGGACTCGTCTCGGCGAAGGGGTTGATCCGGCACGAGCTCGGCCGCCGGCTGCAGAACCTGAAGTTCTCGCCGGAGCTCCGCTTCGAGCTCGATCCCTCGATCGAGTACAGCGTGCACATCTCGGAGCTGCTCAAAGAGGTCCTCCCCATGAATGGGGAGGAGGAGCCACGGCCATAGCCACCGCGAAACGCGACCGGCCGCACACCTATGACGAGATCAAGGAGCTCATCGACGCCAACCAGGAGATCCTGATCTTCGGCCACAAGGACGCCGACGGCGACACGCTGGGATGCAGCCTCGCGTTCGCCGAGGCGCTGCGCACCGAAGGCAAGGAGGTCTGGGTCCTCGTACCGCCACCGCTGCCGCAGATGTACACGTTTCTGCCGGGCTTCGATGACATCCAGGCCGAGCCGCCGCACGGCATCGATCCGCAGCTCGTGTTCTTCTTCGACTCGGGCAACCTCGAGCGTTCGGGCAGCGCCGTGCGAAGCATCGCCGAGCACGCGACCCTCATCAACGTGGACCACCACCCGTCCAACACGCGGTTCGGCGACATCAACGTCATCGAGGCGGACGCGTCGGCGGTGGGGCAGATCGTGATGGAGATGCTCGACCACTTCCGCTATCCGATCACGCCGACTATCGCGACGAACCTCTACGTCGCGTTGCTCACGGACACCGGTGGATTCCGCCACGAGAACACGACACCGCGCGCGCTCGAGGATGCGGCTCGGCTTGCCCATCTCGGCGCCGAGCCCGGCCAGATTGCCACGCAGGTCTACAAGATGCGGCCCGAGACGACCCTCAAGCTCAGCGGCCTGGCCCTCGCCACGATGCGCGTCGAGATGGACGGTCGCCTCGCCTGGGCGAAGGTGACGCGGCGGATGCTCAAGGAGGCAAGCGCGGCCATGGCCGAGTCCGAGGGCATCATCGACACGCTCAACAGCATCGCCGGCCTCGAGCTCGCCATCCTTTTCAAAGAGGTCAACAACGACCTCACGAAGATCAGCGTGCGCAGCCGCGGCGCCGTGGACGCGGCGGCGATGTGCGCGTCGTTCGGCGGCGGGGGCCACATCCGAGCCGCGGGCGCGGAGATCGAGAAACCGATGGACGAGGCGGTCAGGTTGGTGCTGGGGGCCGCCAAGGACGCGATCGTTGCCGCCTCGAACCAGCACGGATAGATTCACCACCGGGGTCCTCAACGTCGACAAGCCTGCGGGCGACACCTCCTTCTCGGTCGTCAACCGGTTGCGCCGCCTGACGGGAGCCCACAAGGTCGGCCACGCGGGCACCCTCGACCCTCTGGCCACCGGAGTGCTCCCGATCCTTTTCGAGTCGGCCACACGGCTCGCCGAATTCGCGCATCAGCTCCCGAAGACCTACGTTGCAGACGCGCACCTCGGGTTCACCACGGCCACCGACGACGCCGAGGCGGACCTAGTCGCCGTCGCCGACCCGAGCCACCTGAGTCGGGGCGACGTCGAGGCAATGCTCGGCACATTCGTCGGGAAGATCTCGCAGGAGCCGCCCGCGTACTCGGCGGTCAAGGTCGAAGGCACGCGCTCGTACCGGCTCGCGCGGGGCGGCGACACGTCTCGCCCGCCCGCGCGGGAGGTCGAGGTCTACTCGGCGGCGGTGGTCGATTTCGCGCCTGGTCCGCAAGCGATAGCGCGCATCGAGGTCACGTGCGGCAGCGGCACGTACCTGCGATCGATCGCTCGCGACCTTGGCGAAAGGCTCGGCGTCGGCGCGTACCTCGGTCGCCTCGTGCGCACGCGGTACGGGTCGCTCACCCTGGCGCAAGCTGCCTCGCTCGATGCACTGATGACCCCCGAGTCCGTGCGGGACCTGCTCCTTCCGGCTGAGGTCATACTGCCCGACATGGCGCGCGTCCGACTCAACGTGGAGCAGGAAGCTCTCGTACGCCAGGGTCGCTCGGTGCGCGTGCTTCCGGAACCGAGGCCCGGGCCGGTGCGCGCGCACGACCTCGAAGGCCGCCTCGTCGCGCTCGGCCATACCGATCCGCTGCGCCGCACTTTCGTCCCCGAGAGAGTGCTCAGCTGAAGACCCACCTCGGCCTTCCAGCGAGTCACATCGGAGCGGTGGCGCTGACGATCGGCAGCTACGACGGGGTACACCTCGGACACCTCGACGTCGTCCGCCACGTGGTCGAGGGCGCAAAGGCCACCGGCGGTCAATCTGCGCTGATCACGTTCGAGCCGCATCCGCGGTGCGTTCTGGATCCTGCGAACTGCCCTTCGTCGATCACCACGCTGCGCGAGAAGCTCGACCTGATCGAGCGCGCCGGCATAGACCACGCGATCGTCATGCGCTTCGACCGCGAGCTCGCGAGCCACTCGCCGCAGGAGTTCGTCGAGAGCCTGTCGCGTGTCATGGACATCAAGCGCTGGGTGATCGGCTTCGACTTCGCTTTCGGACGCGGGCGCACCGGTAACGCCGAATGGCTTCGCGCGCACGGCTTCGAGGTGGACGTCGTCCCGCCGTTCACGATCGACGGCCGCGATCTGCACAGCTCCGAGATTCGCAAGCTCGTCACGTCGGGCGACGTGCGGGCGGCGAACGTCATGCTGGGCCGCGAGTTCTCGATGTCGGGACCGGTCGAGGCGGGCGCGCAGGTCGGGCGACAGCTCGGCTTTCCGACCGCCAACATCAGCCCGGAGCCAAACAAGCTCGTGCCCGCGCTCGGCGCGTACGCAGGGCGGGTGCATGCGCCGGAAGGCGACTTCATCGCAGCCCTTTCCGTCGGCTACCGGCCGACCTTCGGTGGCACCGAGCTGAAGGTCGAGGCCTTCCTTCTCGACTTCGAGGGCGACCTGTATCAGCGCAGGCTCGAGCTGCGCTTCGCGCACTATCTCCATCCCGACATCAAGTTCGCGTCGCCGGACGAGCTCGTGCGCCAGCTCAAGCAGGACGTGGCGGAGACGCGTCGACTGATTCGCCGTTGAGAGTCGACGTCGAGAAGATCGTCGGCGTAGGCAACGTCGACGAACGGCCGGTGCGCGACCTGTGGCCGCGTGGCCTCATGGAACAGCGAGCCGGTGGCCAAGCACTGGAGGTGCTCGTGGCGCGACCGAGCAACCGCGAGCACGTGGTGGCGCTGCTGCGATGGGCGACGGCCAATCGCGTGGCCGTCACCCCGATGGGCGGAGGCACCGGCGTGTGCGGCGCCGTCGGCCCCAGCGAAGGCGAGCTCGTCCTCGACATGTCCGGGTTCGACCGAATCTTCGAGGTCGACGAGACGAACCTGCTCTGCAGGTGCGAGGCGGGCGTGAACGGCTACGAGCTCGAGAAACAGCTGAACGCAAAGGGCTTGACGCTCGGCCACTTCCCAAGCTCGCTGCCGGGAACCACGGTCGGCGGCCTCATCTCGACGCGATCCTCCGGCCAGGAGTCGAGCCGCTACGGAAGCATCGAGGACATGGTGCTTTCGCTCGCGGTCGTGCTCCCCGACGGCACGTTCGCCACGCCCAGGCCAGGCCCGCGATCGGCGGTGGGGCCTGCGCTGCACGAGCTGTTCCTCGGGGCGGAGGGCGCGCTGGGAGTGGTGCTGGGCGCGGTCCTGCGCGTTCACCGCCTCCCGGAGTCGACGATCGGCCGCGGATTCGCGTTCATGGACCTGCCGGCCGGCCTCGACTTCATGCGCGGGGTGATGCAAGCCGGCATCCGGCCGCTGGTCATGAGGCTCTATGACGCGGAGGATGCGGCCTTCAACGCGTTCGATCTGGACGAGGGCGAATGCGCGCTCGTGATCGCGACCGCAGGCCTGAAAGACGTTGCTGAGGCCGAGGCGGCCGCCGCCGTGCGTCTCGCCAGGAATGCACGTGACCTCGGGCAGGAGCCCTGGTCCCGTTGGCAGCGGCACAGGTTCGACCTGTCGGCCGAGCGCCTGAAGACCATGCTTGCGCCGCCCGGCTCGTACCTGGACACGATCGAGATCGCCGCGCCCTGGACCGCGCTTCCGGTGCTGCACGGGCGGGTCAAGGCCGCAATAGCGGTCGGCGGGCTGGCGTTATGCCACTTCAGTCATGCCTATGAGCAGGGCTGCTGCGCGTACTTCACGTTCGGCGGCGCGGCGGACGGAGAGCCCGAAGCCAGGGCAGCTTACCTTCGAGCGTGGGAAGGCGCGATGAGCGTGGCCACCGAGCTTGGTGCGACGATCAGCCACCATCACGGGGTCGGCCAGGCCCGTGCGAGATGGGTCGCCGGTGAGATGGGAGGTTGGATGCGCGTCTGGAGCGCGGTGCGAGACGGTCTCGACCCGGAACGGATCATGAACCCACGCGCGGTCGGAGGCCGGTCATAGGCGCGCGTCCGGGCGCCCCGATCCTGTTCATCGTCAATCCCGCGTCAGGCGCCGGGCGGGCGAGGCGCGAGTGGGCCGCGGTGGAGTCCTGGCTGCCGTCCAGCGGGCTGCCGTACGAGGTCGCGCTGACCACCCGGCCCCTCGAGGCGACGGAGATCGCACAGCGAGCGGTCCTCGAGTCGCGGCCGCTAATAGTGGCGGTCGGAGGCGACGGAACGCTCAACGAGGTCGTCAACGGCTTCTTCCGCAACGGCGCGCCTCTGCCGACCACGAGCAAACTCGCGATGGTGCCGCTCGGCACGGGCGGTGACTTCCGGCGGACCCTGCGCATCCCGATGGATCCGAAACAGGCGATCGAGGTCCTTCGCAACGGCCTCGTGCGACGCCTCGACGCCGGCTGCATCACCTACTCGACGTCGGACGGCGCGACCGCGGTCCGGCACTTCATCAACATCGCCGACGCCGGCATTGGCGGAGAGGTCGTCAATCGCGTGGGCAACGGCACGAAGCGGTTCGGGAGCTTCGCCTACACCATCGGCGGTCTCGGTGCTCTGTTCAGCTACAGCAACAGCCCGATGACAGTCGACATCGATGGCGTGCGCCACGAGCTCCCCAAGGCGCAGCAGGTCGTGGTCGCCAACTGCCAGTACTTCGGCGGCGGGATGCAGATGGCGCCATCGGCGTCTCCGACGGACGGGGTGTTCGACGTGATCCTCATCAAGGACGCGGGGAAGGTCGAGACGATGCGCGGCATGAACGACGTCCGCAAAGGTCGACACCTCGACGGGGCGAATCCGAAAATGGAGCTGATGTACGGCAAGCGGATTGCGGTGAGCTCGCCCGAGAAGGTGCGGATCGACGTGGATGGCGAGGCTGTCGGCTTTCTTCCGGCGCTGTTCGAGATTCAGCCCGGCGCTATCGAGTTCGTAACCCCGCGATGACAAAGGGCGTGATCGCCACGCCTCATCACGTCGCCAGCGAGGTCGGAGCTCAGATTCTGCGGGAGGGCGGAAACGCGATCGACGCAGCGATCGCGGCCGACGCGGTGCTGTGCGTGGTCTACCCGCACATGACCTCGGTCGCGGGCGACCTGATGGCGCTGGTGTGGGCGGCGGGGGAGAGCTCGCCTGTCGGCTTGATCGGCGCCGGCCGCTCGGGCGAGCTGGCGACGATCGACGCGGTGCGCGAACGTGGATTCGAGGAGATGCCCGCGCGCGGCGCGCTCTCAGTGACCGTCCCAGGCACGGTCGAGGCGTGGGGGAGGCTGCTCGAGCGCTTTGGCAGCGTCGGCCTCGGAGCGGTGCTCGAGCCGGCGGCGGCGCTGGCGCATGACGGTTACGTGATCACCGCTCACCTTTCGGATGCTTTGAAGAAGTCGGCGGACGTGCTGGGCCACGAGAGAGCCGCCTACGCGCTCTATCCGCCGATGGAAGCGGGCATGCTGCTGCGCAACCAGGACCTGGCGTCGACGCTGCGCGAGCTCGCACGTAACGGGATCAACGGGTTCTATCGAGGTCAGATCGCCGGGGCGATCGCGGACGCGATCAAGAAAAGGGATGGGTTCATGACTCGGCAGGACCTGGCCATGCATCGGTCGCAGTGGGTCGAGCCGGTCGTCTTTCCATACCGGGACACGATGGTGTACGAGCTGCCGCCGCCCACGGTGGGCCTCGTCGCCGCGGCGATGGCGCTGCGGCTCCTGTCGGGCCAGGACTTTCGCGCCGCCCGTGACGCCAGCTACGCGCTTCGCGACGCCTACATCACCGACCCCGACTTCACACCTGCGCCGTTTCAGCCTTTCCTCGATCCGGCGGCGGCCATCGATCGCATCGCCGACACCACGGCGCGCGCCGGTGACACGTGCTACCTGTGCGCGGCCGACGAGCAAGGCAACCTCGTCTCGATGATCCAGAGCGTCGCCTACGACTTCGGCTCGGGCGTCGTCGCCGAGGGGACCGGGATGCTGCTCCAGAACCGGGGGGCGTACTTCAGCCTCGACCCGCGCCACGTCAACCGGCTGGAGCCGAAGAAGCGGACGATGCACACGCTCATCCCCGCGATGGCGGCAAGAGAAGGCGCTCCCTGGGCCGCGTTCGGCACGATGGGCGGCCCACGCCAGCCGCAGCTGCAGGTGCAGGTGCTGCGCAACCTGGTCGACGAAGGCATGGATCCGGCCGAGGCCGTCGCCCGGCCGCGGCGGATGGTCCTCGACGACGGGGTGACGATGGCGGTCGAAGCCGACTATCCGGGGGCGGGCGAGATGGCGCGGTCGGACCCGCGCGTGATGCTGATGCCGCCGCGCCATCACTCGTTCGGGCACGCGCACGCGATCGTCGTCGACGGCCCGGGCAAGTGGCGGGCGGGGTCGGATCCACGCTCCGACGGGAGCGTCGAGCACACCCGCTAGCCGGATAGTCCGGACGTATCCGTGGTTCTGGTACATGAAAAGCACGGTTAGTCGCGACTATCCGACAGGTTGACCGCGTAAACGGTCCGAACGGCGCGCCCCGTATACTTCGGAACCGAGTTTGGCAGTCGAGAAAGAAGTCAAGGGCAAGCTGATCGCGGATCACAGGCGCGCTGACCGGGACACAGGATCTCCGGAAGTTCAGATAGCGCTGTCGACCGCTCGCATCCGGGAGCTCACCGAGCACCTGAAGACGCACGCCAAAGACCATCACTCCCGCCGCGGCCTCCTTCTCCTGGTCGGAAAGCAACGGCGTCTGCTGAACTACCTGAGGGACACCGACGTCGAGCGCTATCGCGCCCTCGTCGCAAAGCTCGGGATCAGGAGATAACGCCGGGCGCGCGCGGGCGCCCAATAAAAAGTCCCGGGAGGACCCAGCACGGAGCGCGGGTCAGCCTCTTAGAAGCTTCCGCTCAGGTTTCGGCTTAAGCAGCAGCTGCTAGGAAACTGACCCAGAGCCGCACCGCCAGGGTTCCTCCCACATATGGAGGTATTGGCGTGGCAATTGTCACGAAAAACGTAGAGGTGGCCGGCAAGCGGATCTCGCTCGAAACCGGCAGGGTGGCCGAGCAGGCCAACGGGGCGGTCATCATCCGCCAGGGCGACACGGTGGTGCTGAGCACGGCCGTGATGTCGAAGGAGCCGCGGGAGGGAATCGATTTCTTCCCACTGACGTGCGACTACGAGGAGAAGCTCTACGCGGCGGGCAAGATCCCCGGCGCGTTCATGCGTCGCGAGGGCAGGCCGAGCGAGCAGGCGATCCTGGCGTCGCGCTTGACCGACCGGCCGCTCCGTCCGCTGTTCCCCGACGGGTTCCGGCTCGACGTCCAGGTCATCTCGACCGTGCTGTCGGTCGACCAGGAGAACGACCCGACGATCCTTTCGATCAACGGCGCGTCCACCGCGCTGGTCATCTCCGACATCCCGTTCCAGGGTCCGGTCGGAGCCGTGCGCATGGGCTACATCGACGGCAAGGTGGTCACGAACCCGCCGATGTCGCAGATGGTCGACTCCGAGCTCGACCTCGCGGTAGCCGGCACCGCCGACGCGATCCTGATGGTCGAGGCGGGCGCGAAGGGAGTGAGCGAGCAGGTCGTGCTCGAGGCGCTTGCGACCGCTCACGAGGAGATCAAGCGACTGTGCGCAGCCCAGCTCGAGCTGCGCGACCAGGTCGGCCGCGAGAAGCGCGAGTGGATCCCGAACACCTACCCCGAGCAGATGCAGGAGATCGTCGGCGAGTACCTCGCGATGCGCCTCGACCAGGTGCTCTACAGCGCCGACAAGGCGACGCGAGAGGAGGCTCTCGACGACCTCCGTATCAAGACCGTCATCGAGCTCGGTGAGCGATTCCCCGAGCACCAGGACATCCTCGGCAAGCTCTTCGACAAGGCAGTCAAGGACCGCGTGCGGCAGCGCATCGTCGACGAGGGCGTCCGCGTCGACGGCCGCGGCCTCACCGACGTGCGGCCGATCACCGTCGAAGCGGGTGTGCTGCCGCGGACGCACGGCTCGGGTCTTTTCACCCGAGGCCAGACCCAGGCTCTCACCATCGCAACGCTGGGCGCCATGTCAGACCAGCAAAAGCTCGACGGTCTGACCGCGGCCGATGAGTTCAAGCGGTACATGCACCACTACAACTTCCCGCCGTACTCGGTGGGCGAGACGCGGCCTCTGCGCGGTCCGGGTCGCCGTGAGATCGGTCACGGCGCGCTGGCCGAGCGCGCGCTGCTCCCGGTCATCCCGCCGGTCGAGGACTGGCCCTACACCATGCGTGTCGTGTCCGAGATCCTCAGCTCCAACGGATCGACCTCGATGGCCTCCGTGTGCGGATCGACGCTGGCCCTGATGGACGCCGGCGTGCCCATCAAGGCGCCGGTCGCAGGCATCGCCATGGGCCTCGTCACCCGCGAAGGCAAATTCGCGGTGCTGACCGACATCCAGGGCGTCGAAGACGCGCTGGGCGACATGGACTTCAAGGTGGCCGGGACGCGTGACGGCATCACGGCGCTCCAGATGGACATCAAGATCAAGGGCCTCCCCATGGAGGTCATGACCCAGGCCCTCGAGCAGGCGCGCGCGGCGCGGCTGTTCGTGCTTGACAAGATGCTGGCCGTCCTGCCGCGGCCGCGCACCGAGATGAGCGACTACGCGCCGCGCATCACGACCATCCAGGTCAACCCCGAGAAGATCCGCGACATCATCGGCAAGGGTGGATCGACCATCCGCAAGATCGTCGAGGAGACCGGCGCTCAGATCGATGTCGAGGACGATGGCCGCGTGTTCATCGCCGCGGTCGACCAGGTCGGTGGCCAGCGCGCGATCGACTGGATCAAGAGCCTCACCGACGAGGTCGAGGTCGGCAAGATCTACCAGGGCAAGGTCGTCCGCATCATGCCGTTCGGCGCCTTTGTCGAGGTGCTGCCCGGGCAGGACGGTCTCGTCCACATCTCCAAGCTCACCGACCACCGCGTCGAACGGGTCGAGGAGGTCGTCAACGTCGGCGATGAGATCGTCGTCAAGGCGGTCGAGGTCGACAGCCAGGGGCGGCTCAACCTCAGCCGGCAGGCCGCGATCGAGGAGCTCACCGCGAAGGGCGAGCCGATCGAGGAGAAGATCAGCGAGGAGGCCAAGGCCGTCGCGCTGGCGTCACCTGCGCCCGCGGCCGGCGGATACAGCGGCGGGCGTGACCGCGGCGGCCGAAACGGAGGAGGTCGGGACAGGCGTCCACGCCGAGACTGATTCGAGTCGCAGTCGCGGGCTACCGCGGCAAGGTCGGGGCGGTCCTTGCGGCCGCCTTCCAGACCGAGCCCGACGTTGATTTTGTCGGTGGGGTGGCGCGGGGCGACGACCTCGCGTCGTTTCTCCACGACAAGCGGCCTCAGGCTCTGGTCGATTTCACTCGGCCGAGCGAGGCCTTGCACAACGCGCTTGCAGCCATCGCTGCGGGTGCGGCCCCCGTGGTCGGAACCACGGGCCTGTCGACCGCCGACGTCGACAAGATCGAGACGGCCTGCAAGGCCAAGCACCTCGGCGGGATCGTCGCGCCGAACTTCGCGATCGGGGCGGTGCTGATGATGCACCTCGCCGACATCGCGGCCCCTCACTTCGACGCGGCCGAGATCATCGAGCTCCATCACGCGGGCAAGCTCGACGCGCCTTCGGGCACGGCATTGTCCACCGCAAAGCGTCTCGCCGCACGCCGCAAGGACAAACCGTTCGCGCATCGCAAGGCGGAGAAGGAAACGCTCGCGGGGACCCGCGGTGGGGAGGAGGGGGGAGTGGCGGTCCACAGCGTTCGCCTTCCTGGATTCGTCGCCGACCAGGAGGTCATCTTCGGCCTTCCAGGACAGACCCTGACGATCGCCCACCGCACCACGAGCCGCGAGGCGTACGTGCCGGGTGTGCTGCTCGCGATCCGTCGCATCGTCGCGGAGCCAAGGTTCTATCGCGGCCTGGACGAGCTCCTACGCCTGTCCCTTGGCTAAGGTCCTCCTCTGGCAGTCGCAGCTCAGGGCCAACGATTTCCCGCCTGTGTGCGCAATGACCGGCGCACCGGCGGAGACATGGCGGAAGTTCACCTTCTCCAAATCGCCCCCCTGGGCGTTCTGGGTCGGAGGCGTGCTCTTGAGAGCCGCGCTGGCCGAGCACACGAGCGGTTATCTGCCATTGACCCGTGGCAGCGCCAACAGGATCAGGACGGTCACCTGGACATTCAGCGGTCTGATCCCGCTCGCGTTTGTGTTCTTCGTCATCGGCATCCTGGTCGACAGTTCGTTGACGCTGCTCTTCTTGTTGCTCGGCATCGGCTCACTTTTCGCCGGGCTGATTGGAGTATTGATCGGCAGGAGCGCCGTATCGCCGTCGGCCACCATTTACGACCGGCAGCCCGGCTACTACGAGTCGCTGCTCGAGCTGCGCAACGTCCATCCATCGTTCGTCACCGCCGTGCAGCAGCTCCAGCAGATGCGAGCGCAGCAGGCTTCTCGGCAGTAAACTTTGGCCGTGCCCACCCCCAAGCGATTAAACGTTGCTGTCGTCGGCGCGACTGGACTCGTCGGCAGCGAGATGTTGAAGATCCTCGCGCAGCGTCAATTTCCGGTGGAATCCGTGCGTGTTTTCGCGTCGGAGCGATCCGTCGGCAAAGAGGTCGGTTACAACGGGCACACACTTAAGCTCGAACATCTCGAGGAATCCTCATTCAAGGACGTCGACGTTGCCATGTTCGCCGCAGGCGCGGACATCTCGCTGATGTATGGGCCGATCGCGGCAGAGGCGGGCGCCCTCGTGATCGACAAGAGCTCGGCCTGGCGTATGAAGGCCAACGTGCCCCTCGTCGTCCCCGAGGTCAACCCCAACGACATCCGCGACAACGAGGGGATCATCGCGAGCCCCAACTGCACGACGATCCCGCTGACGATGGTGCTCGAGCCCCTTCGCCAGAAGGTCGGCGTCGAGCGCGTCCTCGTGTCCACCTATCAGGCCGCTTCGGGCGCGGGGCGCGCGCTCGCCGAGGAGCTCGAGGACCAGACCGAGGCGATCGCCAACAGAAAGAAGCCAGAGGTGAGCGCGACCACCCACCAGCTCGCCTACAACGTCATCCCCGGCGGGTGGAAGCCGCAGCAGTACGGCTACAACGAAGAAGAGATGAAGCTGGTCAACGAGACACGCAAGATCCTGCACGAGCCCGAGCTGAAGATCGCCGCGACCTGCGTGCGCGTGCCGGTCCAGGTCGGGCACAGCGAGGCGGTGACCATCGAGACCGTCGAGGCTGTGGAACCCGACGAGGTGCGCGCCATCCTCGAGCGCGCCAAGGGCGTCGTCATCGAGGACGACCCGAGCGCGCGCCTCTATCCGACACCGCTGCACGTGGCGGGTCGCGACGAGGTTTTCGTCGGAAGGATCCGCAAAGACCTTTCGTCCGACAAAGGGATCAACCTCTGGATCGTGTCCGACAACCTGCGGAAAGGCGCCGCGCTCAACGCGGTGCAGATCGCCGAACAGGCAATGGAAATGGGAGTGCTACCGAGATGAGCAAAGAGATCGGCCGTCTCCTGACCGCGATGCTGACGCCATTCAAGGCTGACGGCGCCGTCGATTACGACGCGGCGCAGCGCCTCGCCGTGATGCTCGTCAACGACGGCTCAGACGGCGTCGTGGTGGCAGGCACCACCGGCGAAGCGCCAAGCCTCAGCGACGCGGAGAAGATCGAGCTCGTGAGGACGGTCAAGCAGGCGATCCCCAAGTACGACGTGGTCGCCGGCACCGGGAGCAACAACACCCACCACTCGGTCGAGCTCTCGAAGCTCGCGATGAAGGCGGGCGCGGACGCTTTGCTCGCTGTCGTTCCCTACTACAACAAGCCTCCTCAGGAGGGCATGTACCAGCACTTCAGGGCGATCTCGGAAATCGGCCCGACGATCATGTACAACATCCAGGGCCGCACGGCGATCAACATGACGGCCGCGACGACGCTTCGCTGCGCCGAGCTGCCCGGGATCATCGGCGTCAAAGAGGCGAGCGGCGACCTCGACCAGATCGGCTTCGTCTGCGCCGGTGCTTCCGACGACTTCAAGGTGTGGAGCGGCGACGACAGCTGGACGCTGCCGGTCCTGTCTTTCGGCGGCTACGGAGTCATCTGCGTCGTCTCGCACATCGCCGGCGCATCGATGAAGCGGCTCATCAGCGCGTACTTGAAGGGCGACAACGAGATGACGCGCGACATCTACGCGGGTCTGCTGCCCGTCATCAAGACACTGATGACCACCGCCGCCAATCCCATTCCGATCAAGTCCGCCGTCAACGCGATGGGGTTCAACGCCGGTCCGTTCCGGCTCCCGCTCGTGCCTTTGACGGACGATCAGCTGAAATCGGTGCTGACGACGATCGACGAGGCCGGCGAGTACATCACCTTCGCCAGGCCCGGAGTGAAAGTCGCTTAGCGTTCCGACGGAGCTGTCGGAGCTCCATCAGACAATCCGGGCGTGCAAGAACTGCGCGCTGCACGCCACGCGCACGCAGGCGGTCCCGGGGGTAGGGCCCTGCCCGGCCACGATCATGATCGTCGGAGAGGCGCCCGGCTTCAACGAGGACCGGCAGGGCGAGCCGTTCGTAGGCGCCGCGGGCAAGCTTCTGGACACGTTGCTCCAGCGGATCGGCTTGAGCCGCGGCGACGTCTACATCACCAACGTGCTGAAGTGCCGGCCGCCCATGAACCGCGACCCGATGCCGAATGAGGCCGAGGCCTGCTCGCCGTACCTCACCCAGCAGATGCAGCTCGTCAAGCCGAAAGTCGTTCTGATCCTCGGCCGGCACGCGCTGGAGCGGCTGATGCCCGGTCAAGGCTCGATCTCGCGGATCCACGGCAGCCTGATCCGCAGGGGAGAGGTTGCCTACATCCCGCTGTACCACCCTGCCGCGGCGCTGCACAACGGATCGCTGGTCGCCGATCTCGAGCGCGACTTCGACGCCCTGAAGCGCTACCTCGACCAGCTGCTCGCACCGCCCGCGCCGGCCGTCGTGCCAGTGCCCAAAGCGGAGTCCGAACAACTACGGCTGTTGTAGACCCCAAGCTCCGCTATCTCCCGCTTGGCGGCCTCGGCGAAGTCGGCATCAACATGTGGGCGCTCGAGTGGGAGGGAAAGGTCCTGGTCGTCGACGCGGGGCTGATGTTCCCCCAGGAGGACATGCCGGGAATCGATCTCGTCCTGCCCGACATCTCGTACCTCCTCGAGCGCGAGAAAGATGTGCTGGGCATCTTCCTGACGCACGGCCACGAGGACCACATCGGCGGGCTCCCGTTCGCGCTGAAGAAGCTCAACGTGCCCGTCTTCGGCACGCGACTGACGCTCGGCCTGCTCAAGCCCAAGCTCAAGGAGCACCGCATTCTGCGCGAGTCGGACCTCCGCGAGGTGCGTGTCGGGGATTCGGTCCAGCTCGGACCTTTCCGCCTGGAGACGGTCGCCGTCTGCCACTCCATTCCCGACGCGGTCGCGCTCGCGATCGACACGCCGGTCGGGCGCATCGTCTACACCAGCGACTTCAAGCTCGACCCCGATCCCCCGGACGGATACCCGACCGACATGGAGCGATTTCGGCAGCTCGGCGATGAGGACGTGCTGCTGCTGATGAGCGACTCGACCAACGCCGAGCGCAACGGCCGGTCAGGTTCCGAGCGCGACCTTCACGACGCCTTCGAGGCGATCTTCAGCCAAGCGCCCAGCCGGATCGTGGTGGCGAACTTCGCCTCCAACATCCACCGCGTGCAGCACCTGATGCGCATGGCCGCGCAGTTCGAGCGGCGCGTCGCCGTGGTGGGACGGAGCCTACAGCAGAACATCAAGACGGCCCGTGAGCTGGGGTTCCTCACCGTGCCGGACGGCCTGACGGTCCCGCTGGCGGACTACGAGCGAG
Source organism: Candidatus Dormiibacterota bacterium (assembly GCA_035279785.1). Taxonomy (GTDB): domain Bacteria; phylum Chloroflexota; class Dormibacteria; order Dormibacterales; family Dormibacteraceae; genus 40CM-4-65-16. Next base: position 27,309 of record DATEHC010000018.1, on the reverse strand, counting down.
TTCCGCCCTCGAAGCTCCTGCTGCTCACTGCGGGCAGCCAGGGTGAGCCGCTGTCCGCGTTGACGCGCTTTGCGGCGCAGCGCCACCCCTTCATCAACGTGCGCAAGGACGACTGGGTCGTCATCTCGGCGCGGCCGATCCCTGGCAACGAGCGCATGGTCCATCAGACCGTTAACAACCTGTACCGCCACGGCGCGAGGGTCTTCTACTCCGAGGTCGGCAATGTCCACGTAACGGGCCACGCGCAGCGCGACGAGCTGCGCGAAATGCTCGACGCGGTCAAGCCGCGCTTCTTCATCCCGGTGCACGGCGAGTACCGCCAGCTGCTTCTCCACTCGGAACTGGCGCGTGAGGCCGGTGTGCCGCGCGAGAACATCGCGGTCGTCGAAGACGGCGAGACCGTGGAGCTGACCGCTACGTCCATGACGCACGGGGACAAGGTCAGCACTGGCCTCGTCTACGTCGACGGCCTGGGCGTGGGTGACGTGGAGCAGGTCGTGCTGCGCGACCGCCGCCACCTTGCCGAGGACGGCATCCTCGTCGTCACACTGACCATCGACCGCGACACCGGCTCGGTTCGAGCCGGACCGGAGCTGATCTCGCGCGGGGTCATCGAGCCCGAGCTTTCGGTTCGCCTGATGGCCGACGCACGCGCCGAGGTGCTCAACAGCATCAAGCGACTAGCCGAGACCCGGCCCGACCTGGCGCTGCTCCAGGAGACGATTCACGACGCGGTCTCCAAGGCCGTCTACAAGCAGACGCGCCGCCGCCCTATGGTGATCCCGGTGATCACGGAGATATGAAGCTGCCCCCTGCGGCACTCATCGCGCCGAGCCTGTGCCCGCGCTGCGATCAGCCGGCGATGATGCTCAACCATTCGGAGGAGGCGCGCTGCGCGCACTGCGGCCTGCAGATCCACCAGTGCGCGAACTGCCGCGGCGTGGCGGGGCCGTTCGACCGGTATTGCGGGTTCTGCGGGCACGAGATGGTGCAGGGGGAGAAGCGGCCGCTGTGGTGGCGGCTCTGGTTCCTCGCTGCTCTGCTCCCCGTCGCGCTGGGGCTCGCCTACGGAATCGCGCAAGCGCAGGTCCGTCACTAAGGGCGATAGTCCGGACTATCCCACGATCTTGGTCGCCGCAAGTGCGCGTTAGTCCGGACTATCGCGCGATCAGGCCGGCCGGTTCAGGCGGTGGCCGCACTCCACGCAGAAGCTGTGCCGTCCGAGGTTGTGATGCCCGCACGAAGGACACACCAGCCTTCTCGGAGGATCGGCCTGCAGCCATCGCTCGTTCTCGCGGCGGTACCAGATCCCGTCCTCGGGCCCGAGCATCCATCGCCTTCCTTCGCTGTCCAGCACGGCCAGGTCCCGCACGGCCACGCGAAAAGCGCGCGGCGGCAAGTTGCCCACGCGGCGCTCCTCGACGAGGAATTTGAACCGGACCTCTGCCTCGGCGAAGGGATCGACCGCCATTGAGTGTCCAAGTGTATGGCGTAAAATCCACTCGGCTCTAGGGCCCGCAGCATGCGTCGCACCACTTCCCGAAGCTCAGCTCGAACCGGCAGCCGCCGTGCTTCCTCATCCCGTTCCAAACGAAGCAAGCGCGCGACTCGTCCGCGTCTGAGCACTCGCCAGGTCCGCGAGATCATCGGCGTCCTGCTCATGCTGGCCGCGCTGCTCGGCCTCCTGGCGATCCTCAGCCACGCCGGCGAGATACTCGGGGCGATCCGCCAGTGGATCTACTCGTCGTTCGGCAGCGCGTGGCTCGTGCCCGTGATCGCGGCGATTGCCGCGAGCGCGTACCTGCTCTGGCCCAAGGCGCCGAAGCCGCGGGGCGTCGACGTCGTCGCGGGCATCGTCGCGGTGCTGTCGCTCGTCGGGCTGTTCGGGCTCGCAGCCAACGCCGGAGGTGCCATCGGGCGCGCCGTCGATTCGTCTCTGACGGGCCTGTTCACGACGCCGGGAACATGGGCGCTGCTGATCGCGGGCCTGGTCATCGGGCTGATCGTGACCGTTCACTTCAGCCCTGGCACGGTTCTAGTCGCCACGGTCGGCGCCCTGCGCTCCGCCAACGCCGAGCGCGCGCGGCTGGCCGAGCTGGTGGCCGCGTCTCCCACCGAAAAATCCGAGAAATCCAAGACGCCGAAGGCCGTGCCCGCAACCGCCGACGCCCTGACGCGATCCGCGGCGAGCTTCGCCACCGCGCCGGTCGCGCCGGATCAGCGCAACGTCTGGGACATCGACGAGCCTGAAGAAATCGAACCCGAGAAGGCGCCGGCCGCGATTCAGACCCGGCCTGAGGAAGAGCCCGCTGAGACGAAGAAGCCGGTCATGAGAGTCGTCGCCGAACCCGAGGACGACATGCCGGAGATCGACTGGAAGCTCCCCTCGATCACGCTCCTCGACACCGTCACCGCGCGGCGGGAGCGCATGGCCGACGAGATCAAACGCAACGTGAAGGTGATGGAGAGCACCCTTCAGCAGTTCGGCGTCGAAGCGAAGGTCATCGGGGTCAACCCAGGTCCGGCGGTGACCCAGTACGAGGTCCAGCCCGGGGCGGGAGTGCAGGTGAAGCGCATCACTGCGCTGCAGAACGACCTCTCGCTCGCGCTGGCCGCCGCGCCGCTGCGGATCGAGGCGCCGATCCCCGGCAAGTCGGCGGTGGGCATCGAAGTGCCGAACAAGTCGGCCGCTCTCGTGACGATCCGCGAGGTCATCGAGACGGCGGCCTTTCGCGAAGGCAGCACCAAGCTGGCGCTCGGGCTCGGCAACGACGTCTCGGGCCAGTCGATCGTCGCCGACCTCACGCGCATGCCGCACCTCTTGATTGCCGGCGCGACGGGCCAGGGCAAGAGCGTGTGCATCAACGCGCTCATCACGAGCCTGCTGTTCCAGGTCACGCCCGATCATCTGCGCCTGCTCCTCATCGACCCCAAGCGCGTGGAGCTGACCGGCTACAACGGCCTGCCGCATCTCGCGCTCCCGGTGCTGGTCGAGTCGCACCAGGCGGCAGCGGCGCTGCGGTGGGCGGTCGCGGAGATGGACCGCCGCTACAAGCTCTTCTCCGCCGAGGGCGTGCGCAACATCGCCGCGTACAACGACAAGGCGACGCAGAAGCTCGCCCGGCCGCTGCCCTACATCGTCATCGTCATCGACGAGCTCGCCGACCTGATGATGGTCGCGGCCGGCGAGATCGAGGAGCTCATCTGCCGCATCGCCCAGCTTGCGCGGGCGGTGGGCATCCACCTGATAATCGCGACGCAGCGCCCGTCTACGGACATCATCACCGGCCTCATCAAGGCGAACATCCCGTCGCGCATCGCGTTCGCGGTCGGGTCGCAGGTCGACAGCCGCGTCATCCTCGACGCCGGCGGCGCGGAGAAGCTGTTGGGCCGCGGCGACATGCTCTATCAGCCCGTCGACGCCGGCAAGCCCACCCGCATCCAGGGCGCGTTCGTGAGCGACCCCGAGGTCGAGGGCGTCGTCAACTTCTGGAAGTCGCAGGGCGGCCCGCGCTACATGGAGGAGATCCTCGAAGAGGGGGCCGGCATCGAGTGGGACGGCGAGCGTCGCGAAGAGCGCAAGCTCGACCCGCTGTTTGCACGGTCGGCCCGCGCCGTTGCCGCCGAGGGCGCCGCATCGGTGTCGCTCGTCCAGCGCAAGTTCAACGTGGGCTACTCGCGCGCGGGACGGATCGTCGACCAGCTCGCCGAGCATCGTGTAGTCGGCGGCTACCAGGGCTCCAAGTCGCGCGAGGTGCTGATGAACCTGCCCGACGTAGACGACCTGCTCGAGCGGTTAGGCCTCGAATGAGCCCCGGGGCTCAGCTGGCTGCAAAGCGCGGCGAGCGTGGCCTCTCGATCGAGCAGGTGACGGCGGCGACTGGAGTTCGGGCGGAGTACATACGCGCCCTCGAGGCCGACGATCTCTCGCGGTTCGCCGCACCCGTTTTTGCGAAGGGTTACCTGCGCACTTACGCGGCATTCCTGGGGCTCGACGCCGGCGAGCTCATTGCGCAGCTGCCCGCCGAATCGCGAAGGCCGGACCTGGCGGTGAAGGTCATGGAGAGGGAGAAGCGGCGGGGTCCAGCGGTGACCACCGGCGCGATTGCGGTGGCCGGCCTCGTCCTCGCTGCCGGCCTGTTCGCGGGCTACGCGTGGCGCCAGATCACCGTGAACCAGAAGGCGATGCTCGTGGCATCGACTCCGTCGGCACCGGCGATCGCGGCCGCGCCGGCCGTCTCTCCGGCGGTGCAGGCGCGTCCGATCGTGGTCGGTGTTCGGGTCACCGACTCGGTGTGGCTGAACGTGACGGTCGATGGCAACGCGCAGTACGGTGACTCGGGACGCACCCTGGCGTCGGGTTCGATCGTTTACTTCACGGGCCTCGACGTGAAGATCACCAGCGGCAAAGCGTCCGCCACGTTCATCACGATCGACGGCCACAACATCGGAGCCATGGGGGTCGGGGTGGCGACGCGAGAGTTCTCGTCGCAAACTTCACCGTGATCCGTCTATGAACGTGCCCAACGCCCTGACCGTCAGCCGGCTCGTCGCCATCCCCATTCTCATGGGACTGCTGCTGCTGCAGTTTCCGGGCCACGACCAGGTCGCCGCCGCGCTGTTCATCGTGTTCTCGCTCACCGACACGCTCGACGGGCAGCTCGCGCGGCGCAGCGGAAAGGTGAGTGACCTCGGCAAGTTCCTCGACCCGCTCGCCGACAAGCTCTTCGTCCTGTCGGTGCTCATCGTCCTCGTCCAGGAAGGCCTCGTCGCGGCCTGGGTCGTCCTGGTCATCTTCTCGCGCGAGCTGATCATCACGATCCTTCGGTCGGTCGGCGCGGGACAGGGACGCGTCATTTCAGCGGCGCCTCTCGGCAAGACCAAGACGGTCACGCAGATGAGCGCGGTGACGCTGTTGATCCTGCAACGACCGTACCCGGCGCTAGCGCCGCTTGCGGGGATTGCGGTGGCGGTGGCGGTCGTCTTCACCCTGTGGAGCGGCCTCGATTACCTGTGGCGATTTCGCCATCTGATCCTGCCCGTCGACACCTCGCGAGCACGCATCGCAAGTGGCGGCGCGCCGGAGCCCACGCTCGCCGGCGAGCTGGGCGAGGTGATGCGCGGCAGCGGCCTGACCGTTTCGGTGGCCGAATCGATAACGGGCGGCTTGGTCTGCACTGCGATAACAGATGAGCCGGGCAGCTCGGAGTATTTCGTCGGCGGGGTGATCGCCTATTCGAACGAGGTCAAGCGGGAAGAGCTGGACGTGCCTGCAGAGATGCTCGAGACAGTCGGTGCGGTCAGCGCCGACGTGGCGGTCGCGATGGCCGAGGGCGTGCGCGCGCGGCTCGGCACCAGCATCGCCGTCGCGACCACCGGCATCGCGGGCCCAACCGCGCCCGGCACGTCCAAGCCGATCGGGCTCACGTACATCGGAGTCGCCTCCGACGCCCGCACCGCGGCGCGCGAGTTCACATTCAAGGGAGACCGCGCCACCATCCGGCGCCAGGCGGCGGAGGAGGCGCTCCGCCTGCTCATCGCCGAGGCTCGCACCGTGGGCCAGGCGAAGAAAAGGAGCGCTTGACGGCCAAACACCTGTTCGCTAGACTTCGGTCCGTCCCTTAACAGGCGCAGTTGTATTCCGCCACCTCGACGTAGAACACTCGCCGCAACGACCTAGGAGGCAACGACGAACACGATGGACAAAGAAAGAGAACAGGCAAAAGAACAGGCCAAAGCCGACCATGAGAAGAAGACAGCGCTCGACGCCGCTCTGTCGCAGATCACCAAGACCCAGGGCAAGGGCGCGATCATGCGGCTCGGCGAGCACGTCGCCCAGCGCGGCGAAGTGATGGTGATCCCCACCGGCGCACTGCCGCTTGACCTCGCGCTCGGCGTCGGCGGAATCCCGCGAGGCCGGGTGACCGAGCTCTACGGCCCCGAATCGGCCGGCAAGACAACCCTCGCCCTGCACGTGATCGCTGAGGCTCAGAAGGCCGGGGGCGTGGCGGCATTCGTGGACGCCGAGCACGCCCTCGATCCCATCTACGCGTCGCGCATCGGCGTCAAGATCGACGACCTCCTCATCAGCCAGCCCGACACCGGCGAGCAGGCCCTCGAGATCGTCGAGGTGCTTGTGCGCTCGAACGCCGTAGACGTGATCGTCATCGACTCCGTCGCGGCACTCGTGCCCAAGGCAGAGATCGAAGGCGAGATGGGGGAGTCGCACGTCGGTCTGCAGGCCCGCCTGATGTCGCAGGCGCTGCGCAAGCTGACGGCCGCCATCGCCAAGTCGAACTGCTCCGTCATCTTCCTCAACCAGCTGCGCGAGAAGATCGGGATCATGTTCGGCAACCCGGAGACGCAGCCCGGTGGCCGCGCTCTCAAGTTCTACTCGTCGGTGCGCCTCGACATCCGCAAGGTCGAGATAATCAAGAACGGCCTCGACTCGGTCGGGGCGCGCGTCAAGGTCAAGGTCGTGAAGAACAAGGTCGCGCCTCCGTTCCGCGCGGCCGAGTTCGACATCCTCTTCAACGAGGGCATCTCGCGCGAAGGCTCCCTCATCGACTCCGCCGTCGAGTACTCGATCTTCGAGAAGAGCGGCACCTGGATGTCGTACGGCGACCAGCGGCTCGGCCAGGGTCGGGAGAACGTGCGCAACTACCTCCGGGAGAACCCGACGCTCGCGGCGGAGATCGAAGCCAGGGTCCGCGAGAAGGCCTCAGCCGGAAGCACGCCACTGCGGACGGCTGCGCCGGTCAGGACAGGTGGCGGCGAAGACTTCTAGGCGCGCCCGCCGCGGACGACCGCCCCTCTCGCCCCGGCCGAGCAAGCCAAGGATCAAGGCGTTCGACGCGGGCATCCGCATGCTCGCACGCCGGCCGTTTGGCACGGTGGAGCTGGGGCGGCGCCTGCTCCAGCTCGGCTACGGGGAGGATGAGGTGCGGCCGGCAATCGACGCCTTCGTCGAGCTGGGCTATCTGAACGACGGCACGTTCGCCGACCTGCACGTCGGCCGCCGGGCCGGAAGGCGTGGGCCGCGCGCCCTCGCCGCCGAGCTGACGGCCAAGGGGGTGGACCGGGAGGTTGTCCAGGCCGCGGTCAGCAGGTTCGACCGCGACGCCCAGGTCCGGATGGCGGCTCGCCTCGTCCGCCGGGACGTCGGCTCCAACCTACCGCCAACCTACGAGGAGTTGCTGGAGAAGGAGGGTCCCCGGCTACTCCGGCGCGGTTACTCGCATTCGATCGCCTTCGCCGCCTGCCACGCCGTCTGGACCGGCACCGAGGATCTCCTGCTGGGCGCCTAGCCCGCCACGTTCGAAGCCTCGTCGAGCCTGTCTAACCGGCCTTGAGGCCTAGAATCAGGGCACGCGGGCTCGAAGGCCCGCAAGTCATAGAGCCAACCCGAGGCGGGGCCAGTGTCTGCCCTGCCATGGTCACGCACTTTGACAAGCGAATACACGAGGTGCATGCCACATGTCTTTACCCGTCGTCGTCTTGCTATTGGTGGTGGTGGCTGCAGTGGGCATTGGCGCCGGCGTCCTGGTCGCGTTCCAGGTCCTCAACCGGCGGCAGACCGATGGGCATCATGCCCTCGAGCTCAAGGCCCAGCAAACCCTGCTCGACGCCGAAACCCAGGCCAAAGAGAAGCTTCTCGAGGCCAAGGAAGAAGCCGTCAAGATCCGCACCGCCGCCGAACAGGAGGCTCGCGAATACCGAGCCCAATCGCAACAGATCGAAAAGCGCCTTCTCCAGAAAGAAGAGAACCTCGACCGCAAGTCAGAGGACCTCAACCGGGGCGAGCGCGAGTTCGCCAACCAGAAGAAGTCGCTGGACGACATCAAAGCCCAGCTCGAGGAGAGCTACCGGAAGCAGGAGCTCGAGCTTCAGCGCGTCGCCAACATGACGCGCCAGGAAGCCCAGGGAATCCTGATGGCGCAGGTCGAGCAGGAATTGCGCAACGAAGTGGCTCGCAAGGTCCGAGAGTCGGAGCTTGGGGCCCGGGACGAGAGCGAGCGCCGCGCTCGCGAGATCGTCACCGAGGCGATCCAGCGCATCGCCGCCGACCAGACCGCAGAGGTCTCGGTGTCGGTGCTGCCGCTGCCGACCGACGAGCTCAAGGGCCGCATCATCGGCAAGGAGGGCCGCAACATCCGCGCCCTTCAGCAGGCCACGGGGATCGACCTCATCGTCGACGACACCCCCGAGGCCGTCATCATCAGTGGGTTCGACCCCGTGCGGCGCGAGGTCGCAAGGGTCGCGCTCAACAAGCTCATCGTGGATGGCCGGATTCACCCGGCCCGCATCGAGGAGATCGTCGCCAAGTCCCGCCAGGAGGTCCTGCAAAGGGTCAAAGAGGAAGGGGAAGGGGCGGTCCTGGAGCTCGGCCTGCAGGGGTTGCACCCTGAGGTCGTCCGCCACCTCGGAATCCTTCGGTTCCGTACGAGCTACGGACAGCAGGTGCTGAACCACTCGAAGGAGGTCGGCTATCTCGCCGCCATGATGGCGTCCGAGATCGGCGCCGACGTCCGAATCGCCAAGCTGTCGGGTCTACTCCACGACATCGGCAAGGCCATCGACCACGAGGTCGAGGGTTCCCACGCCGTGATCGGGGCAGACCTATTGCAACGGCACCAGGTTCCGGCGCCGGTGGTCCACGCCGTGCGTGCGCACCACTACGACGAGGAGCCGCACACGATCGAGGCGCTGCTTCTGATCGCCGCGGACGCAATCTCCGCCGCTCGCCCGGGTGCGCGCAGGGAGTCGCTCGAGGCTTACGTCAAGAGGCTCGAGAAGCTCGAGGAGATCGCCAACTCCTTCCAGGGCGTGCAGCAGTCGTACGCCATCCAGGCCGGCCGAGAGGTCCGGATCCTGGTCCGGCCGGAGCAGATCGACGATTCGGCTGCCCAGCTGATGGCTCGCGACATCGCCAAGCGCATCGAGTCGGAGTTGAGTTTCCCCGGCCAGATCCGCGTCACCGTGGTGCGCGAGACCCGGGCCGTGGAGTACGCGAAGTAATCACTAAAGGGAGCCTCCCGCGGGGGCTCCCTTTTTTATTTCCACGACAATCGAGCGATGGCCGAGGCGGATTTGAAGATCCTGTTCGTCGCCGACGTGGTGGGGCAGCCAGGCCGGGACGCGGTCAAGGCGCTCCTGCCTCGGCTGAAGAAGGAGCTCGAGCCCGATCTCGTGATCCTGAACGGCGAGAACTCCGCGGGCGGCTTCGGAATCACCGCCAAGCTCGTGAACGAGCTGCGCGGGTACGGAGCCGACGTGATCACGACCGGCAACCACGTCTTCGCCCAGAAGGAGTTCGTGGGCGAGCTGCCCAACCTCGATCTCGTTCTTCGGCCCGCGAACTACCCGCCGACGGCGCCCGGCAAGGGCTCGTGCGTGGCAGAGGCGGCCGGGCACAAGGTGCTCGTCATGAACCTGATCGGCAGGATATTTCTCGATTCGCTGGACGACCCGTTTCGGGCCGCGGATGCCATCCTCGATGCCAATCGCGACGTGAAGGTCGTCTTCTGCGACATGCACGCGGAGGCAACGTCGGAGAAGACGGCGATGGGCTGGTACCTGGACGGCCGCGCCAGCGCTGTCGTCGGCACGCACACGCACATCCCGACCGCCGACGCCAGGGTGCTGCCCCGCGGCACCGCTTACGTGACCGACGTGGGCATGGTCGGGCCGCGGGACGGCTGCATCGGCATGGACAAAGACGTGGTCATCCAGCGGTTTCTGACCGGGGTTCCCAACCGGTTCGTGGTGGCTTCCGGGCCCGTGACTTTCAATTCGGTACTGGTTACCATTAACGCCTCAACTGGCCTAGCCACATCGATCCAGCGAGTCGACCGTGAACATGTTTGAAGGGGTTCCAGCAATGTCAGCGGAGCGCGCTCCAGTAGAGGTGCTCAAGGTTTCGGCCACCTCGAAGCCAGTGGCGGTTGCGGGCGCCATCGCTGGTGTGATCCGCAGCAAGGGCAGGGTGGAGGTCCAGGCCATCGGCGCCGGCGCCATCAACCAGGCCGTCAAGGCGATCGCCATCTCCAGGGGCTACGTCGCGCCCGGCGGTCTCGACCTCGTCTGCATCCCGGCCTTCATCGACATATCGATCGACGGCGAGGAGAGGACCGGGATCCGGTTGCTCGTGGAGAGTCGCTGACGCAACGTAGGTCGTTCCACATCTGGACCATCGGGTGCCAGATGAACCAGGCGGACTCGGAGAGCCTCGCGCGGAGGCTTCTTGCCGCCGGCTACGTCGAGGATTCGCTCGACCGCGCAGACGTCGCCGTCCTCAACACGTGCGTCGTCCGGCAGGCGTCGGAGGACCGGGTGTACGCCAAGCTCCACGAGCTGAGAGAGTGGAAGACGGCGGACCGCACGATCGCCGTGACGGGCTGCATCGTGGCCAAGGAAGGCGAGGGCTTGCGCAAGCGATTTCCTCATCTCGACGCGGTGCTCCCGATCGGCGATTACGAGGGCTTCGTCGCCGGCCTCGAGGGCCGCTATGACTACTCGCAGGGTGAGCCCCTTCCTCTCGAAGGACGTACCGGGATCAGCCACTTCGTGCGGGTGATCCAGGGCTGCGACCACAGCTGCACCTTCTGCATCGTCCCGCGTGTCCGCGGGCGGGAGTCACATATGTCGATGCCGGCGGTGCTGGCGGAGTGCCGGCTGTCCGTGGCGGACGGCGCAAGAGAAGTGGTGCTCCTTGGCCAGAACGTCGACGACTACCGGGACCCGGATTCGGGCGGCGGCCTTGCCGCTCTCGTCCGCGAGGTCGAGAAGACTCCAGGGTTGAAGCGGCTGCGCTTCATGACCTCCCATCCGCAGGACCTCGAGCCCGAGCTGCTCGAGGTAATGGCGTCAAGTGACGTGGTGTGTCGCGAGCTGCAGCTGCCGGTGCAGTCGGGTGACGACACCGTTCTGAAGCGCATGGCGCGCGGCTATCAGACGCGCCACTACCGGGCGATCATCGATCGGGCGCGCAGCCTGATGCCCGACCTCGGCCTCGTGACGGACGTCATCGTCGGTTTCCCAGGAGAGTCGGAGCAGGCGTACATGAACACGCGCGCACTGGTCGAGGAGATCGAGTTCGACGTCGTGCACATCGCTATGTACTCGCCCCGCCCTGGCACGTATGCAGCCAACCGCATGCCCGACGACGTTCCGCAACAGGAAAAGCTGCGTCGCCTCAACGACCTGCTGGCGGTATCACGCGAGATGGCAACCCGAAAGACAAAGCGCTGGATCGGTCGCGACGTGGAGGTCCTGGTGGAAGGTCGAGACGAATTGAATCGTCCCTACGGCCGTATCCGGCAGGGCAAAAGGGCCATCGTCATGAGCCAGAACGTTCAGGCTGGCGAGCTTGTGAACGTTCGCGTCCTGCAGGCCAACGCCGGCCAGCTGATCGGAACGAAAGTCCCCACGAATTCAGAGCCTGCGGCGTGAATTCGCGGGGGCCCCTGGAGCGTGCGGCGTGACCATCCCCGCCACCCCGGTCATGAGGCAGTACCGGGAGGCAAAAGAGAAGCATCCCGACGGGATCCTGCTCTTTCGGCTCGGCGACTTCTACGAGATCTTCTTCGACGATGCAAAGGTCGCCGCGCCGATCATGGGCGTGCAGCTGACGTCGCGCCCGCTGGGCAAGGCCGGACGCTCGCCGATGTGCGGCGTGCCCCACCACGCGTGGCAGTCGTACGTCGGCAAGCTCTTACGGGCGGGCCACAAGGTCGTGATCTGCGACCAGGTGGAGGCCGCATCAAGAAACAAGATCGTCCGGCGCGACGTCACGCGCGTGCTCACTCCGGGAACAGTCGTCGAAGATGCGTACCTCGAACCCTCGCGACCGAACTACCTCGTGGCCGCGTGGACCAAAGGCCTCGACGCTGGGGTCGCGGCGTGTGACGTGTCAACCGGTGAGCTCCTCCTCTGCCAGCTGCCGAAGGACCGTCTGCAGTCCGAGCTCGAACGGCTTGCACCCGCGGAGCTGCTGAGCCCGCCCGAGATCGAGGAGTATCGATTCGACCCGGTCCGCGGCCAGCAGCGCCTCAAGGACATGCTCGGCATCGCGTATCCGACCTCGGTCGGTGCGGGGAACGCGCCGCTCGCGATCGGCGCGGCGGGGGTCGTGCTCGATTACCTGAAGCACAACGGGACGCGAGTCGCGCCCGGCGCTTTCACGGTCCGGACCTATTCGCCGGACACGACCATGCCGCTCGACGCGGCGACCGTGCGCAACCTGGAGCTTCCTGCGCTGATCACGTTGATCGATCGCAGCGTGACGCCGATGGGCGCGCGCCAGGTGCGAGCGTGGCTTGGCGCGCCACTGCGCGACGTCGAGTCCATCGAGCTTCGGCTCGCCGCCGTGGACGAGATGGCATCGTCGCCCAGCCTGCGCGAACGGCTCGAAGGCGCGCTCAAGCCGGTCGGGGACCTCGAGCGCCTCGCGGCGCGTGCCGGGCACGGTCACGCGACTCCCCGCGAGCTGGTTGCCCTTCGCCGCTCGCTCGAGGCCGTGCCCGCGGCCCACGACATCCTCGGGGCATGCGAAGCTCTCGTGACGCGGGACCTCGCGGCACAGGTGGGCCCGTCTCCGGAGCTGGCGACCACGCTGGCGAGGGCGCTCGTCGACGATCCACCGCTTACCACGCGTGAGGGCGGCGCGATCCGTGCGGGCTTCGACGCGGACCTCGACGAGATCGCGCAGGCGTCCCGCGGCGCTCGCGAATGGATCGCGAAGCTGGAGGCGTCCGAACGGCGCCGCACCGGGATCAGGTCCCTGAAGGTCGGCTTCAACAGGGTCTTCGGCTACTACATCGAGGTCAGCCATGTGAACACCGTCCGCCTGCCCGAGGACTACGTGCGGAAGCAGACGCTGACGGGCGGCGAGCGCTACATCACACCCGAGCTCAAAGAGAAGGAAGCAATCGTTCTCAGCGCCCAGGAGCGCATCGCGGCGCGCGAGCTCGAGATTCTCCAAGAGCTCTGCCGCACAGTGGCCGACGCCGGCCCCGCGCTGCGCGCCACAGCCCACGCACTGGGAATGGTCGACGCCCTCCTGAGCTTCGCCACCGTTGCGGCGGATTACGGATGGCGCAGGCCGGCGGTCAACGCCGGCCTGGAGCTACACATCAAGTCCGGCCGGCATCCGCTCGTCGAGCGAAGCCTTCCCGCGGGCGTCTTCGTGCCGAACGACCTCGACCTCCAGGCGGACGGTGCGCAGATCGTGATCCTCACCGGGCCGAACATGGCGGGGAAGTCGACCTACCTCCGCCAGGCGGCGATCATCGTGCTGCTCGCGCAGTGCGGCGGCTTCGTGCCCGCGGAAAGCGCCGCGATCGGGCTGGTCGACCGTGTGTTCACTCGCGTAGGCGCGCACGACGACATCAGCGCGGGCATGTCGACGTTCATGGTCGAGATGACCGAAACGGCGAGCATCTTGGCGCACGCGACTCGGATGTCACTCGTCGTCTTCGACGAGGTGGGGAGGGGGACGTCCACCTACGACGGAGTCTCCATCGCGCAGGCTGTCGTCGAGCATCTGCATGACGCGCCGAATTTGGGATGCCGCACGCTCTTCGCGACGCACTACCACGAGCTGACCGCGCTCGCGGAGCGATTGCCGCGCGTGCGCAATGAGCGCGTGGAGGTGCTGGAGGAAGGCGACACCGTGCGATTCCTTCACCGCGTCGTGCCCGGCGGAGCCGACCGGTCGTATGGAATCCACGTCGCCGCCGTCGCGGGCCTGCCTTCGGGTGTGATCGCGCGGGCGCGCCAGGTTCTGACCGAGCTGGAGCAACAGCGGCCGCTCGAGCCGCCGGAGGTGCAGCTCGGTCTGCCCATGGAGATGAGCCCGGACGCGTTGCGCAAGGAGCTGGAGGCGATCGATCCTGCCACGCTCAGCCCACTGGAGGCGCTGCAGAAGCTGTACCAGCTGCGAGCAAAACTCTCTTGAGCGCCCTGCGCGCGGCCCGGCCTCAGTGATTAAGTTGCTGCCGCCCGAGGTCGCGGACGCGATCGCGGCGGGCGAGGTCATCGAACGGCCGGCATCCGTGGTGAAGGAGCTGATCGAGAACGCGCTCGACGCCGGAGCCCGCCGGGTGAACATAGACGTGCGGGGGGCGGGGAAGACCTCGATCCGGGTCAGCGACGACGGCTCCGGCATTCCGGCGGACGAGCTCGCTATCGCGTTCGTGCGCCACACGACGAGCAAGCTGACCTCGCTTGCGGATCTTTCCGTGATCGCCTCGTTTGGATTCCGCGGCGAGGCACTCGCCAGCATCGCGGCTGTCGCGGACGTCGAATGCTCCAGCGGCGGCGCCGTGCTTCGCATACGTGCCGGCGAGGTCGCCGACCACGGCGGCGGCCCGCTGCTTCCGGGCGTCGCCATCGAGGTGCGCGACCTGTTCGCCAACGTGCCTGCGCGTCTGAAGTTCTTGAAGAGCGATGCCACCGAGGTCGCGGCGATCAAGGACGTCGTCTCCGCATTCGCGCTGCTGCATCCACAAGTCCGCTTTCATCTCACCGTCGACAGCCGAGCTGCGGTCAGCACGACGGGTGACGCCGAGCTGCGCCGCGCGCTCGCGTCGATCTACGGCGCCCAGGTCGCCGAAGAGATGCTCGAGATCGGAGCCGCGCCACTCGTGCGGGGCATGGTCAGCCAGCCACGCCTGAGCCGCGGAAGTCGCGACGGGATGGTCCTGGCGGTGAACGGCCGGCCCATCGCGGCGCGCTCGCTGGTCTATGCGCTGGAGGAGTGCTACCAGGGACGGCTCGAGCGCGGGCGCCATCCGCTCGCGGTGATCGACCTTGCAATCGACCCCGACATGATCGACGTGAACGTCCACCCCGCGAAGAAAGAAGTCCGGTTCCGCGACGAGGGCGCGATCTTTGCCGCGCTGCAGCGCGCGGTGCGGGCGGCGCTCGACGGAAGCGATCCATTCCGCTACAGGCCATCCGAATCGATCGCCGCAGCCACGGGGTCGTCGCCCATCGCGCAGCTCGTCGTCCACGACGCACCGGCGATGGTCGCCGTCGCCGAGCCCAACGGACACCACAGCGCCGCCGTTCTGCGACCGGTCGGGCAGGTAGGTCCCGGCTACCTCGTCGCCGAGGGGCCGCATGGCCTCGTGCTCGTCGATCAGCATGCGGCCCACGAGCGGGTGCTCTACAACCGTCTGCTGCAGCGTCTTCGCGACGGGCGTGGGGCGAGCCAGCCGCTGCTGATTCCACAGGCGATCGACGTGGAGCCGTCGCTGATTGCCGCCGCCGCCGACCACCGCTCCGAGCTCGCCGTGATGGGATTGGAGCTCGAGGAGTTCGGCCCGCGCAGCCTCCGCGTAACCGCCGTGCCGGTCGAGCTGCCGGCCGGCCGAGCGACCGAGGCGATCCAGGAGACCCTTACCGCGCTCGCGGAGAGCCGCGGCGACGGGGCGATCGCCAAGGCGGCCGCCGCGCTCGCGTGTCACTCGGCGGTCAAGTTCGGGGACGTGCTCGACATCGCGGAGCAGCGTCACCTGCTTGCCGACCTCGAGTCGGCGGAAGAGTCGATCACGTGTCCGCACGGTCGTCCCACGCGGCTGCTCGTCGAATGGCAGGAGCTGACTCGACACTTCCGGCGGAACTACTGAAGGCCAGAGTCCCCGTAGTCGTCGGGCCGACCGGCATCGGCAAGTCGCAGCTGGCATTCGAGCTTGCGCTGCAGCTTGGTGGGGAGATCGTGGTGGCGGACTCCCGGCAGGTCTACGAAATGCTCGACATCGCGACCAACAAGCCGAGCCCCGAGATGCGGAGTCGCGTGCGCTACCACATGATCGATTTCGTCGATCCTGCCCTCAATTTCAACGCCGCCCAGTACGTCCAGGGCGCGAGGGCGGCGATCCAGGACATCGCCAGCCGCGCGCGCGTGCCGATCGTCGAAGGCGGAACGATGCTGTACGTCGACGCGCTGTGCGACGGCTTCACACTCACGGGTATCCCGCCCAACGCGCAGCTGCGCGCAACGCTGGAAGGAATGGATACCGATCGACTCCGCGAGAAGTTGCTGGCCATCGACTCTGACCCCGGCCTTGACCTGCAGAACCGCGTGCGCCTGATCCGGGCCCTCGAGATCCTCGACGCCGCGGGCCCGCCGCTGCGCCGGCTCAGGACGAGGACACCTCCGAGCTGGATCCCCATCCGCGTCGGGTTGACAGCGAGCCTCGACGTGATCGACGCCCGTCTCGACGAGCGCAGCCGCCGGCAGGTCGAGCGCGGCCTGGTCGCCGAAACGCAGCACGCGCTCGATGCCGGCGTGCCCGCCGGCGCATCGGTGCTGACGGGCATCGGCTACGCCGAGGCGCTGGCCCACATCCGCGGAGAGCTGACCCTCGAGGAGCTTCCGCACGCGATGGCGCGCTCCAACCGCCGCTATGCCCGCCGGCAGCTGCGCTGGTGGCGGCGCGACGAGCGCGTCCGATGGTTCGATGTCTTTTCTGGCGGAGTGGCTGATCCGCTGCCGGGTATCCTCAAATATCTGAATGAGTAAGACGGTCGCCGGCGCCAAGCGACTTGGACGGATCCCGCCCTACCTCTTTGCGGAGATAGACCAGCGCGTCCAGGAGAAAAAGCGCGCAGGCGTCGACGTGATCTCACTCGGCATCGGCGACCCCGACCTGGCCACCCCCGGCCGCATCGTCAGCGTGCTGCAGGAGAGCGCGTCGGATCCCACCAACCACCGCTACCCGTCGTACTTCGGTCTGACCGAGCTCAGGGAATCGATCGCGCGCTGGTACGCGGACCGCTCAGGAGTGGAGCTCGACCCCGCCACCGAGATATTGCCCACCCTCGGATCCAAGGACGGGATCAGTCACGTACCGCTCGCGCTCGTCGATCCAGGCGACGTCGTGCTCGCGCCCGACCCGGGCTACACCGTCTACGTGACCGGCGCGATCATGGCCGGCGCCGAGGCGCACATCATGCCCCTGACCGCGCGCAACCACTGGCTCCCCGACCTCGATGCGATTCCCAAGGACGTGGCCCGCAACGCGCGGCTGATGTGGCTCAACTATCCGAACAACCCAACCGCCGCGACCGCCGGCCGCGACTTCCTGGTGCGGGCGGTCGAGTTCTGCCGCGTGAACGACATCATCCTGTGCCACGACGCGCCGTACTCAGAGATCGCCTTCGACGGCTACCGGCCGCTGACTCTTTTCGAGATACCGGGCGCGAAGGAAGTCGGCCTCGAGTTTCACTCGTTGTCGAAGACCTACAACATGACCGGCTGGCGCATCGGTTGGGTGTGCGGCCGTGCGGATCTCGTCAACCTGATAGGGCAGCTCAAGACCAACATCGACTCGGGCATCTTCCAGGCGGTGCAGTGGGCGGCGGTCGAAGCGCTCAATGGGGGAGAAGAGGAGACGCGGGCGGCATGTGCCGTCTACGCCCGCCGGCACCGACTGGTCGCCGACACCCTCAACAGCATCGGCTGGGACATCAAGCCGCCGCGCGCGACCTTCTATGTGTGGGCCCCGGTGCCGAAGGGGTTTGACTCGATCGGTTTCGCGACACACGTCCTCGACAAGGTCGGCGTCAACATCACCCCGGGCGTGGGCTTTGGCGCCCACGGCGAGGGCTACTTCCGCCTCTCGGTGACCGCGCCTGATGCGCGCCTCGAGGAGGCCATGTCACGCATGAGGACGCTCCGCCTCTGAATTACCCACGAAATCAGAAGCTTCGCCGTGATTTCGTGAGGGCCCCTCGTAAATGATCAGCACCCGGAGCCCGCGCGAGCGGGCGTTTCTCGTCGGCGTGCTGTTGCCCGGCACCGAACCCGAGACGGTACGCGAGCAGATGAGCGAGCTGGCCGACCTGGCGCGAACCGCCGGCGCCGAGGTCGTCGGCTCTGACGTGCAGCGGCGCTCGGACATTGACCCCGCGCACCTCATCGGCATGGGCAAGGTCGAGTCACTGCGCGACATGAAGGCGGAGGGCGAGTTCGACGTCGTGATCTGCAACGAGGACCTGAGCCCGCGCCAGCAGCGCAACCTCGAGCTGGTGATCAAGGCGCGCGTGCTCGATCGAACCGAGATCATCCTCGAGATCTTCGCGCAGCACGCCCGCACTCACGAAGGGCGGCTCCAGGTCGAAGCGGCGCGCCTTCACCACCTGTTGCCCCGCCTGATCGGCGCATACGCGTACGACCGCCAGGTCGGCGGCCGTCGAGGTGGGGTGGGGGCCCGCGGTGGTTTCGGGGAGCAGCAGATCGAGGTCGAGCGGCGGCGTATCCGCAAGCGGATCCGCGACCTGGACCGCGAGATCGAGCAGGTGCGCACACAGCGCCATCAACAGCGGACGGGCAGGCGACGCGCCGAGCTCGAGACCGCAGCGATCGTCGGCTACACCAACGCCGGCAAGTCGACCCTGCTGAACGTCCTCACCCACGCGGGCGTGCGTGCTGAGCAGAAGCTGTTCGCCACCCTCGACCCGACCACGCGCAAGCTCGAGCTCCCCGCCGGACGCGGGCTCCTCCTGACCGACACGGTCGGGTTCATCCAGAAGCTGCCGACAGATCTCGTGGCCGCGTTTCGCGCCACGCTCGAGGAGGTCACCGAAGCCGACCTGATCATCGAGGTGCTCGACTTGAGCTCTCCCGCGGTCGAAGAGCAGGCGGCGACTGTCGAACAGGTCCTCACCGACCTCGACGCCGTGGACAAGCCTCGGGTGGTCGCGCTCAACAAGGTCGACCTCCTCGGCCCAGCCTCACGCCGGCGAGCCGTGGCCGCCCTGAGCGAGCGCTACCCGGCGGCGGTTCCCATCTCCGCCACCAGCCGCATCGGTCTCGATCAGCTCCTCGACGCGATCGACCTCACGAGCCGGGGAGACGCGGTCTCGCTCGAAATCCTCGTGCCCTATGGCCGCGAGGGCGTGCTCGCCGAGCTGCGCCGCATCGGCGGCGTCGACCGCACCGAGTACGTCGACGGCGGCACGCGGGCCTGGGGCTGGGCGCCCCGGCACGCCGCGCGCCGGTTCCAGGATTTTTCTGTTGGTGCGCCCCGTGCGCGCCCGGCGGCGGGCTCTAGCGGAAGAGCCTGATCACCCCGCGAACGATGCCGACGAGGCTGATGTTGGCGGTGACGATCGGCTCATAGGCCGGGTTCTCGGCGATCAGCTTGACGTGGCCGTTGGCGCGCTCGAATCGCTTCACGGTCGCGTCGCCGTCGACCAGAGCGACCACGATCGACCCGTTGGCGGCCTCGTGCTGCGGCCGCACCAGGACCAGGTCCCCGTCGAGGATGCCCGCGTTGATCATGCTGTCCCCGCGGACACGGAGCAGGAAGTAGCCGTCCTTGGCGAGGTCCGGGGAGAGAAGGATGTGGTCCTCGATGTTCTGCTCGGCCAGGACCGGGGTGCCGGCGGCGACGTTGCCGACGATCGGGACGACGACCGCGTTACGGCGCTGTTGGTCGAGCTCGGCGTCGGCGAGCAGCTGAACGGTGCGCGACTTGCTGGGGTCGCGCTTGATGAGTCCGCGACGCTCGAGCTGGTTGAGGTGGTTGTGGACGGTCGAGCTCGAGCTCAGACCGACCGCCTCGCCGATCTCACGGACGCTCGGCGGGTAGTTGCGGGTCTTGGTGACGTACCGGATGTACTCGAGAATCCGAGTCTGCCGATCGGTCAGTTGTTCGGTCAATTTCGTGCTTTCTCCAAATCGTTTTTCCAGAGCGTGATGGGTGACGAGGGCCCAAGCGTACCAGTTTTGAACTGGGAACGCAAACTTTTGTTCGACGTCTTGACAGGCAAACACTCGTTCGCTATTCTTCCGAACGTATGTACGCCGCCGGCTACGGAATCAAACCTTGGCGGGCAGACCGTGCCGGCGGTGTGCACCTCGGCTGGCGGGCGGCGCTCCTGGCCGCAGTGGTATGCCTGTTTGCGTTCGGGATGGCCGTGGCCGCCCAGGGCGGGACGGCTCCGACGTACAGCACGGTGGTCGTCCAGCCTGGCGACACGCTGTGGTCGATTGCGACCCAACATTATCCGGGCGATGATGTCCGGGACCGTGTCCAGGACATCGAGGCGGCCAACGGGCTATCAGGACCCCAGATCGAGGCAGGGGAGACGCTCCGACTCCCAGGCTAGGACGTGACCCTGGTCTTCGTGACCCGTCAGGGCTGCCATCTCTGCGAGCAGGCGCTCGAGCTGGTCCGCTCGCTCGGCCACCAGCCCCTCCTCGCCGACGTCGACGCCGACGACCGGCTGCACGATCTCTACGACTGGCGCGTGCCGGTCCTGATGGTCGACGACCGGGTCGTGGCGGAGGGCAAGATCACCCGCGAGCAGGTCGAGAAGGCGATCGGGAGGGGGTCGCGACCGGCCGGACCCTAGTCAGGTTATGGACTTGATAATCACCGTTCTAGATAGCCCAAGCTGACGATATCGGTGCGGTTGGCGCCCAAGGCGCGTGATTCAGGCGGAGCGCTGGAGCGCCGGCTCCGCGTCCAGTCCCCTCAGGAAGATCTCCAGCGGCAGGACAGCCGACTCGAAGTCGTCCCGCAGCAGATCCAGGTCGGCGCCGGCCTGCTGCAGCCCGGCCAGCGCCAGCTCGGCCGTCCGCATCGTCTGGTCGACGTAGCGGCCAAGCGGCTCTTCCAGAGGCTCGCCGGCGGCCGCCTCACGGCGCCAGGCATCCCTGACCTCGCCGGCAAGTCCAAGCAGCCGATCCACGGTCGAGCCGGCAAATGCGAGCTCGCGCGGATCCGAGGCGAGCCGGTTCCAAGCCTCAGCTGAGGTCCGGACCAGCCGCCGCAATTTGACCTGGGTCGCCAACGTACGCATGTTTGATCTCATCATACGCGAACGGACGTTCGGGATGCAGGCAACATCTTGTTAAGCTGAACGTCCGTGCCCCAGGTTCTCCTCGCCGCCGGGCTCCTCGTCCCTCTCGGCCTCGACACCTTCGCCCTGAGCGCCGCGCTGGGCGTCGCGGGGCTGGGCAAGCAGGATCGGCTGAGGGTCAGCCTGCTTTTCACGGTCTTCGAGGCCGGCATGCCCATCATCGGCTTGTTCGCCGGCCAGGCGATCGGTCGAGCCGTCGGGGACTGGGCCGGCTACGGCGGAATCCTCTTTCTGCTGGTCGCGGCAGCTCTTCTGCTGAAGCCAGAACGAACCGAGGAAGGCGATGAGCGCCGGCTCAGGCTGCTGGCGCAGGCGCGAGGCCTGCCGATGATCTACCTCGGGATCAGCATCAGCCTCGACGAGCTGACGGTCGGCTTCAGCGCCGGGCTGCTCGCCATCCCGATCGCTCTAGCCGTGGCCTGGATCGCTGTCCAGGCCTTCGCCGTGACGCAGGCCGGGCTTCGCATCGGGGACCGGCTGGGCGACGAGTTTCGCGAGCGATCCGAGCAGGCAGCGGGCCTCGCCTTGATCGCGGTCGCGTTGATCCTTCTGTTGTTGAAGCTAAAAGGAAGCTAGGGCGCGAATTTGGTTCTGAAGGGCTAGCCCGCGACCGCGCTAAGTGGCGGCGGGCAGAAAGGCGTAGAAGCGCTGCACGTCCATATGGCCCCGGCGCCGGCGGAAAAGTCATACACGAAGACCGAGACGAAGCCGGCCGAGCTGACGAAGGCCGAACCGGCGCCGGCGAGCGTGCCGTCGATCCAGGCGCGGACATGATTTCCAATCGAGGCCACGACCATGCGGTACAGGCGTCCGGCCGCAAACACGAACGGCCGAGCAAAGATTTCACTTGGGGTCGACGTGGCGTCCTTGCCCTCAAGCATGTAAAAAGAGCCCGGCGAGTACAGCTCCGACGTGATGCATTGGGTGGGCGTGCATCGCAAGCTCAGTCCGCCGGCCACGCCGCTCGTGGAACTGAGCGAGAAATCGACGACCCCGACGACGTCCGCGGGGCCTTCTGCATTGGGAAGGATTCGCGTGACCTGACCGTTGGTGTCAGCGCTCAGGCGGCACTTGCCGTCGATGATCGGCACGACGACGGTTAGCGGCGAGTCGGTGGTGCCTCCCGTCCGACCCGTGACAGTGTCGGGAAGCACCGGCGCGGTACTACAGTCGACTGCCGTGAGTACCTGGCCCACCGGGAGAGCGCACGTTGTCGACATGGTCGTCATGCCAGAGCCGGCACGCATCACCAGGCACTCCTGCGATGAGGTCGATCCGCTTGCCGGCGTCGGTTTCGCGGTCGGGCTGGCAAAGCCGGTGATCGGCTCTGCCGTGCAGCCCGCCATCGTCAAGCAGCACAAGACGAAGACGCCGAGCCAGGCCCGCATCGAATCGGGAAGATCGTAGGTCCGCGCGACGAGTCCCGCGCGCCAGGGCGCCCCTAGGGAGCGAAGATCCTGCAGAGGGACTCGGCCAGCGAGTCCGCGTCGGCGCCCGGGTGCGTAAGGAAGTATCCGACCGCATCGCTTACGGCACCGACCACCGCCCGCCCGAAGACGACCGGATCCTTGTCGGCGTAGAACACGTCGTGATTCATCGCGTGCCGCACCTCCTCTGCGACCGCGTCCGCGAACTGCGCCTGCAGGTCGCGCCGGACGGCTTCAACGCCAGGGCTGAGGCCGACGGACTCGACGATCAGGAGGCGCGCCACGTGCGAGCGCTCGTAGCAAGATCGGACAAAACGCGTGATGCCCAGGCGCAGCCGCGCGTGGTGGTCGTGCCCCGTGGCCGCGTCGACGAGCACGTCGCGGATGAGCGACCCGCCTTCCTGGGCGAGCAGCTCGCGCACGCAGTGTTCCTTGGATTCGAAGAACTCGTAGAACGCGGACTTCGAGACCCGCGCGCGGGTGACGATCTCGTCGACTGACGTGACGCTGTACCCGTGGTCTGCAAACAGGGCGAGCGCGGCATCGGCGATCCGCCGGCGGCGTCGCTCGATCCGGGCGTCCCGCCGCAGCTGCGCAGCAGGGATCGCCACGACTGCTACGACGCAGCCAGGGCTCGCGAGATGACCAGGCGCTGGATCTCGCTCGTGCCCTCGAAGAGGGTGTAGATCTTGGCGTCGCGGTGCCACTTCTCGACCGGGAAGTCGCGGATGTAGCCGTAGCCGCCGCAGATCTGAATCGCCTGCTCGGTGACCTTGACGGCGACCTCGCCTGCCTTGAGCTTGGCCATCGAGCCCTGGGCCTTGGTGAACTCGCCGCCATTGCGGCCCTCCCACAAGGCTCGCCAGATCAAAGCGCGCGTCGCCTCGATCTCGGTCGCCATGTCGGCGAGCATGAAGGCGATCGCCTCGTTCTCGATGAGCGCGCGCCCGAACTGCTTGCGCTCCTTCGCGTACTGCAAAGCGAACTCGAACGCGGCGCGAGCAATGCCCAGCGCCTGCGCGCCCACGATCGGCCGGGACAGCTCGAACGTCTTCAGCGCCACCGACGAACGCTGGTGCTTGCCTTCGCGCGCGCGGGCGATCTTCTCCTCGAGCTTCTCGGGACCACCGAGCACGTTCTCCACGGGGATCGTGCAGTCCTCGAGCAACACCTCGGCGGTGTGCGAGGCGCGAATCCCCATCTTCTTTTCCTTCTTGCCCATGCGCAGGCCCTTGGTCCCTGGCGGCACGACGAACGATGCCTGGCCGCGGGTCCCGAGTTCGGGCTCGACCGCGGCGACTACCACGTGGACGTCGGCGATGCCGCCGTTGGTGATGAACACCTTCTGGCCGTTGATGACCCAGCTGCCGTTCTTGCGCACCGCGCGCGTCTTCATCGACGATACGTCCGACCCCGCGTCCGGCTCGGTCACGGCGAACGCGCCGAGCGCCGGCTTGTCGGGCGTGCCGAAGCAGGCTGGGATCCAGGTCGAGATCTGGTCGGGCGTGCCCTGGGAGAAGATCGCCGCCACCGGCAGCCCGGTCCCCTGGATGGCCAGCGCGATCCCGGCGCATCCCCAGGTCAGCTCCTCGGCGACCAGCGCGGGCATGATGCCGGTGCCGTCGCCATACGTCTGCTGTAGGAAGTCGGTGCCGTACAGGCCCACCTCGGCGGCCTTCTTGACGATCGGCCACGGAAACTCCTCCG
This sequence comes from Candidatus Dormiibacterota bacterium, assembly GCA_035279785.1. GTDB lineage: Bacteria > Chloroflexota > Dormibacteria > Dormibacterales > Dormibacteraceae > 40CM-4-65-16. Next base: position 3,298 of record DATEHC010000018.1, on the reverse strand, counting down.
ATTCGTCGTACTGATGGGCGACCGGGCGGATCTCCTTCTCGGCGAAGGAGTGGACCCAATCGCGGATCTCCTTCTGTTCGTCGGTCAGCTCGAACGAAATCATTTTTCCCTCGCGGCTCCTTTTGGGTCTATAACGCACGAGCGACCAGTACTCGTACGTACCGTTTCTGAGCGGAGACGTTACGCGGCCGCGGGAGCCGAAGTCAACGCCTTACGCGCTCTTAACCGGCCGGAGGGCCTGCACCAGCAGGCGGTAAGCGGTGAAGAGCAGGAAGGCGCCCCAGACGCGGGCGAGGATGGGGCCGGGCACCTCAACCGCCACCAGGGCGCCCAGGACGGCGCCGAACACTCCCCCACCGCCCATCCAGAGTGCGGCCTGGCGCAGGACGTTGCCCTCACGGATGTGGGTGATGGTGCTGACCAGCGCCGTCGGCACGATCGCGACCAGGGACGTGCCCTGCGCGATGGCCTGCGAGATGCTCGCACCCACGGTCATCGTCGGGACGAACAGCGCACCGCCGCCGATGCCGATCGTGCCGGACAAGAACCCGGCCCCGAATCCGCCGGCGATCAGGATCACGTCCCGCCAGCTCACGGAAACACCAGCTCCTTCAAGCCGATGATGCCGAGGATCAGCACGACGGCGAGCTTGAGCTCGCGGTCGGGAATTCTCTTGAGCAGCCGGGCGCCCAGGAAAGCGCCGACGACAGCCCCGATCACGAGAAAGAGAGCGACGCGAAAATCGATCTGCGGTGTACGCGTGCGGAAGTAGTAGATCGGCAGCGCCGCGAGCGCGATCGGCAGGATGGCGACGATCGAGTTGGCGTTGGCGTTGCGCTGCGGGACGCCCGCCCACAGCACCTGCAGTGGGATCAGGACGAAGCCGCCACCGACGCCGAGCAGACCGCCCAGCAAGCCACCGAGGAAACCGATCGCCGCGAAGACGGCGCGACGGTCTATTCGGGGGTGGTCCGGGTCGGTGTCTCGGGCTGGTTCATCACGACCGAGTGATGGCGAAACTCGATGTTCGCCGCTCGATCGCCGCCCGGCTGGTTTGCCGAATTCTTGGCTTTCTTCGGCTTCTTCTTCTCGCGGCCCTGCTTGTCGCGGCCTTTACCCATGGCGCCCAGTTTCCACGACCAGGGCCAGTTCGCGCAAGAAGGACTCGACGTCGGTGACCAACCCAATGGACTGCCAGCTGCCTCTGTCGGCCAGCTTGGTCACGACGGCGGGGTTGATGTCGACGCAAACGGTCCTCACGCCCGCGGGCAGCATGTTGCCGGTCGCGATCGAGTGCAGCATGGTCGACAGCATCAGCGCGATGCGGACGCCTGGCAGCGCGGCCCGCATCCGGCGCTGCGCCTCGACCATCTCTGTGATCACGTCGGGCAGCGGCCCGTCGTCGCGCACGGAGCCGGCGAGGACGACCTCGACGCCGTGCTCGATGGCCGACTTCATCACGCCCGATTTCAGCTGGCCGCTCTCGACCATCTGCCTCAGGCCGCCGGCGGCACGCACACGGTTGATGGCGCGCATGTGGTGCTCATGGCCGTGCTCGATGGACAGGCCGCTCTCGACGTTGACGCCGAGCGCTGTGCCGAACAGCGCGGCCTCGACGTCGTGCACGGCCAGGGCGTTGCCCGCGAACAGCACCTGGACGTACCCGAGCTCGATCAGCCGCGACAGGTAGACGCCCGCGCCGGTGTGGACGACCGCCGGGCCCGCAACGACGAGGATCCGGCCGCCCGCCTCGCGGACCTGGCGCATCTCCTCCGCGATGCCGGCGATCAGGACCTTCTTCGGCTTCTCGGCCGAAACCTCGCTGCCCATGAAGCTGAAGATCTCGGTGTGCCGCGATCGCTCGAGGGGCGTCACGCGGACACCCTGGTGACCGATCACGACCTCCATACCGGGCTTTGCGTCCTGGAAGACGATGGCGCGCGCCGACCGCGCCTTCCGGTCGACCGCGATCGCGGCGTCCATCTCGATGTTCCCGACGTTGATCCAGTTACCTCCGAGCAGAATTTCCGTCGGCAGATTGCTCGTGGAGTAGAAACCCTCCGGAAAGACGCCTTCGCGCGTCACCTTGTCGAGGCGTACCGCCTGCTCGTGCTCCGCGGTGGCGCCCAGCGCGCGGGCGCGAGAGACGATCTGGTCGAGGACCGACGCCGAGTCCGCGTAGATCTCCATCCGACAGATCGAGGGGTCGGTCTTGTGCTGCCCGACCTTCAGGTCCTCGATGGTGAAGTTGCCGCCGAGATCCATGACGAGGTCCATGACTTGGGGCAGCATCATCGAATCGATGATGTGGCCCTGCAGGACCAGCCGCGCGGTGTGCCTTCCCTCGGTCACGTGCGCGCGCCGGTGGCAGCGTTGATCTGCGCCCGCAACGCGGCGGCTTCGCGCGCCGGACTGTCGGCGTAGAGCACGCTGCGGCTCGCCGACACGAGACACGACGCCGGATCACCGTTCCACGCCGCACGCACGGCGGCCTCGACGTCACCGCCCTGGGCGCCCACGCCGGGCAGGAGAAACGGGAGCGCGCTGACCGAACGCACCTCGGCGATTTGCGCCGGAGCCGTGGCGCCGACGACCAACCCAACGTTTTGGTGGGTGTTGACGCGCTCGGCGAGCGCCGCGACCTGGCGGTACAGAGGCCCGTTCCCGGCCTCGAGGTGCTGCAGCTCCGAGGCGCCGGGGTTGGATGTTCGGCACAGGACATAGACGCCGCGGTCCTCGTACTTGGTGAACTCGCGCAGCGAATCGGACCCGAGATAGGGATTGACCGTTGCCGCATCCATGGCGAGGGTGCCGAAGACGGTCCTGGCGTACGCGCGCATCGTGTTGTCCATGTCGCCACGCTTGCCGTCGAAAAGAAACGGAGTCGAACGGGCTGCGTCGCGCAGCTCGATCAGCGCCTTCCAACCATCGGGCCCGTACTGCTCCCAGAAGGCGCTGTTGGGCTTGAAGCAGCAGACGTGCTCCTCGGTCTGGTGCACCACATCCAGGCAGTGGCGCAGGGCCCCCGCGGCCCCGCCCTCGATGCGCTCGGGGTCGGGGTCGAGACCGATGCACAGCAGCGTGTGGCGTTCACGTGCGAGCGTGCGCAGGCGTTCGAAATAGGTCATCGCAGAAACATGGTAAGCAGGGCCGTGAAGCGACAATTGAAGCGTGAGGATCGCGCTCGCGCAGATCAACCCGACCGTCGGTGACCTGACCGGAAACGCCCGGCTGATCATGGACTGGATCGGTCGCGCGCGATCTCAGGGCGCGGACCTCGTCTGCTTCCCCGAGCTGG